>MVRB01000200.1 GCA_002067635.1 Methanomassiliicoccales archaeon PtaU1.Bin030
ACCGGGGTCGTCGAGGTCGAAGTAGGCATTCACGTCTACCTGGAGGCAGGACCGTATCCACTGGAACGTGGTGATTTCACCTCTGCGTCGGAGGCGCCAATAGGAGTCGATGTCATTGAGGCTGTCCCACCACAGGACACCGTCGGGATAGTCCCCGTCACTCGGTGGCGATCGCCTCCCGGTAAGATGGTCGTACTGATAGAGGACCAGGGGCCTTCCTGCCTTGGATTGCAGAGCGTTCGTCTGCCCGGTCCGGGCGTTCATCTCCACCATCTTCCACTCCCCATCCTTATGGTCCTTCTTGAACTCCACATAGCCGATGCCGCGGTATCCAATGCCTTTCATGAACCTCATGCCCAGCTCGGTCACCTCTGGCTGATGAGCGCTCTCCACCAATGAGCCGACGCCAAAGCTCGGCGGATATTGCCGCAGCTTATGCCAGCAGAACGATGGTGATTCTTTGCCGTGCTCGTCGAAGAACGCTCCCACGCTGTACAGGTCCCTCCCCGGCGGCCAGATGATCGACTGGACCATCACCTCGTGCCCTGATGAGAAAACCGTGGCCATCCTCTCTCGCAGCTCCTTGGAGGTCGTTACGATGAAACCCTTGTTGGCAAAGGTGGTGCACCATCTGTGGGAGTACAATGGCTTTATGAACGCGGGGAAGCTGATCGTGCTCTCCACCTCCTCCAGGTCATCCGGCCCGGAAGGAAAGTGCGTCTCCGGTACCGGTATGCCCAGACGCACCGCCTCATCATGCTGGAGGCGCTTGTTGATCATGGCTTCCCGGACCTTCTCCGGAGGGGTGAGGAAGAGGAAGTGCTCCGAGAGGGCCCTCTCGTTCTGGGAGAGGAAATGGACAGCAGCATCGGATGCGGGGAATATGACCCCCTTCTGGTCCTGAGCCTCCCCGGCCTGAACGAGTACCTGGAGGAGTGCCTCAGGATCCTCCTTGGGGTCTTTGGCCACCATCTTCCTGACGAACTTGGAGGCGAAACCCGGAGCTTCGGGCCGGTTGTCGATGCCCACCACTGGAACGCCCTCGCGGGCCAACGTTCGGGCTACGGCCAGGCCATTGGCGCCCATGTTGATCACATATGCACTCGGTAGATGGTCCTCGGTAATGGTCTGGCCCTCCTAGGATGTGACCGCCCTATCCACCTCATAAATTCTGCGACCCGGAAATCAAAGGGTGGAGTATAGCTATCGTTCGTCAGGTCGATCCCTGCAAAATCCTTATTCGTCCACACCCCCTCACCTGCCTGATGCCTCCCGGACGGATCGCCGAGGAACAGCTGGCCCGCCAGTGTAGGTGGCTTGGGGATTCTTGGAAGTGGCTCTTGACCGCCGTGGTGCTTGAGGGCGTGCCGGCTGGTGCAGGTAGGCCGACGGCGTTGGATGTGGGTTGCGGTCCGGGCCTGGTCATGGAGCTCCTGTCCCCCTACCTTGATGCTCAGGGCGTCGACATCGATGCCGAGGCTGTCAAGGCCTGCAGGACCAGGCATCAGGAGGCAGTAGTGGCCAAGGCCGAGGATCTACCGTTCGATGATGGGTCCTTCGATATCGTGTACTGCTCGTTCCTCCTCCTATGGGTGGAAGACGCGGGGGCGGTGGTGAGGGAGATGGCCCGAGTGGCAAGGACCTGGGTCCTGTGCCTCGCAGAGCCTGATTACTGCGGACGCATAAGCTACCCGCCGGAGGTCTCGGTCATCGACGACGCCCTGGTCAAGGGTTTAAGAAGGCTGGGTGCGGATCCGATGATGGGGCGAAGGGTCCCTGGGATTTTCGCACAGTGCGGCCTGATGCCCACCGCGGGCACGTTCGCGGGCATGTGGGCGGCCGGACGGATGAGGGAGGAGGCGGACCGCGAATGGGAGGAGATAGTCCACCTAACATCAGAGATCTTGGGGCAGGAGAGGGTGATCGAGCTAAAGCGGGCGTGGGACCGGGCGGTGGCGGAGGGGACGCTCGTTCAGCACAACCCCGTGTTCTATGCCCTGTCCAAGAAGGAGCGCTGAACGTTCACGAGGGCCTGCGGTCCCAGCAAGCCCGGCTCCCCATCTTCCTGGAGAGGGGGCAGCCCCCGCCGCAGGTGTCCAGGAGAGCGCACTCCGAGCACCTCTCCTCCACGTACATCCTGCCCCTGATCTCCTTGCACAGATCATGTCCCCATATGTACGCCCATGGGTCCTTCAGTATGTTTCCCAGGGGGAAGTAGTAGCTCTGGCAGGGGAGGACCGTGCCGTCCGGTTCCACCGCCATGTTGATGGAGCAGGCGGTGCACTGCTTGATGCCCAGGCCGAGGTTGATGGGGTTCAGCTCGCAATAAGGCGTGGGGGTGTACCAGGTCATATGCACCCCGGCCTCCTCGGCCAGCAGGCTGAGCTTTGTGAGAAGGTCCTGCAGGACAGGATAGGCCACGCCCTCGGTCTCCTTCCCCTTGCCGGAGCGGATGACGCTGTTGAAAGCGATGTTCCTAACGCCCAGGCCGATGAGGAACCTCATCGTCTCCAGAACGTCATCTTGGTTGGCACTCATTAACGTGGTATTCGTGCTGACGTACAGGTCCTCTTTCAGCGCCGCCCTCAGGCCCTCGACCGTCTCCCTCCAGGCCCCCGGCGCTCCCGATAGCCGGTCGTGCACATCCTCGCGGTGGGATATGACCGTGATCTGAACATGGTCCAAGCCCTTTTCCACCAGGTCCTTGAGGTATCCCGGGGCACTCAGGTTTCGACCGTTGGTGACCAGGCCGGTGACCTGTCCGTAGCTCTCGGAGCGGGCTATTAGCCTGCCCAGGTAGGGTATGAGCGTTGGCTCTCCCCCGGTGAACACCACGTGGGGAATGCCGAGCTGCCAGGTCCGGGCGATGACCTTCATCCACCTGTCCTCATCCAGCTCCTTCATGTCCCTTGGCTCGTTGTAGCAGTGGGCACATTCGTTCTGGCAGCGGTAGGTGAGGGCCAGGTCCATGCGGTAGGGGGCGGGGAAGTCGTCCGCGCCTATGGTAGGCCGGTCCGTCCCCATGGTCTCCAGGATGCTGGTCTCGCCCTGCATGAAGCGCGCCAGCTGATCGGAGATGCGGGAGTAGTGATCGGATGCGGTGGAACGGTCCAGGCCTTTGTAGCGGTGGCTCATGTAGCGGAACATGTCCTCCTCAGTTCGGCCCTCCAGGAGGCATCTCATGTAGTCCAGCGCCGTACCGTTCAGCTCAACCAGCTGCGAGGCGTCGATTATCAGTATGCCCTTCTGCTTGGAGTCTACTCTGAGATGGAACCGGTGATGGGCCAGCGGTCCCTTCCCGTCATAACGGAAGACGCCCTGGGGAAGCCCCCGGCCCACTAGCTCGGACCAGCGCTGAGAGAGGGTCATCAGCGCCCACCTCCCGCACAAGCGCAGGCGCAGGCACAAGCGCAGGCGCAGCTGTGGCCGCCGCCCCCGCCGCGGTACCCGCTGCTGGATGCAGAGGTGATGGGTATGGGGTTGGTGCGGGAGACCACCTGCCCGGTCAGGCCCCGCAGGTCATTGACCACGTTCTTGCCAGCGTCCCTCACCCTGTCCACATAGTCCTGAGCCAGGTTCTTCCCCGAGGATGGGCCCGCGAGAGGGTACCCGTTGACCGTCCGGCCCGTCGTGGGAATGTTGACGGGGAGAGGGAACACCGTCCTCCTCATCCTTCCTTCATAGTTCTTGTCGAGCATCATCCACTCATTGCTCTGCTGCAGCACAGAGGCGAACTCCTCCGGCGTCTGGGCATCGGTCACCTGCTTCCACGCCTGGTCTACGATGGAGCTGTAGTAGGTCTTGGTGACGTTGACGTCGAAGCCTTCCAGCTTCTTCGTGGTCGCCTTGATCAGGCCCACGAGGCAGTCCCGCAGGGCATTGCGAACCACCTTTCCATCCTTTCCGATGGCCTTAAGATAATCCGTTTCGTACGTATGCTCTCCCACCTCCGCTAGCTTCTGGAGCTGCATGGGGTAGCTCTCATCGACCACTCGGACCATCTTTTTCCTGAGCAGGCCGAAAAGTATCATGGTGGCTACGTTCTCCAGTGGTCGCTCGAGAACGACAGCGGCCTCCACGGCAGTGAGGTCCCGGCGAGGTCCCGCCCCCACCACGCTCAGCTTGGGCTCGAAATAGTCCATGCGGCGCTTGGAGGCTCCGCGAAGGGCTGAAACGAAGATGGAAACGAAAATGGCCACGAATATCAGGGGGAACAGCAGGGCTATTAGAACGCCCAGGTCCTCGAAGAGGTCGCCACCATTGTTGTTCAGGTCAGGATTGGTGGACGGGTCGTAGTATACGGCCACATAGCCGATGGGGAATCCCGCCCCCACGTCGTAGGCCCCGATGGACTGGGAAGCGGGGTCTACGTCCGTGGCCTCCCACGTGGCCACCATCTTCCCTTTCCCGGCGTCCATGAACAGGCCGTCGAAAGGCTGGTTGGTCAGCCACGTCACCTCCGACGGGTCTGTCAAGCTCTCAGGCAGAATGATGGAAGCGTTCAGAAGACCAGTGTTGCCGTTCTGGTACTCAGGGTCGAACCATGTAGGGGTGAATTTTACCCCTGCCTGCCCCTCCGTTGTAGGGTTGGAGTAGACCATATGGGGGTTGTTGATGTGGAACAGCAGCGTGAACGATCCCCCGCCCTGGATCGCGCTAATGGTGCTCGGTAACAGGTCCACCGCCACTCCAGTATCTATCCATGGGGAGGTGTAAGGCGTGCGGGTGGCCTGTTCCGTTCCATCGACTATCACCTTAGCGGTCGCCGTGGACAGGTCATACAGGGAATTGGGCATGCCGATGTCCACACCGTCCAGATAGCCAACGTCGGTGAAGTGGATACGGTAATCGATGTCCACGCTGCCGTCCTGCAGCACCGTGACGTTCACTCTCTCCTCAGCCACGGAGAAGGAGTAGTCCGCTGCGGACGCCTGGCCCAAAGGGTCGACGAATGAGGCGACC
>MVRB01000201.1 GCA_002067635.1 Methanomassiliicoccales archaeon PtaU1.Bin030
CCGTGAAAACTGCCAGATGGCCCGGTCCGTCCTCGAGGTTGATGCTCGACACTATGAGATGGAATGGAAAGCGCGAACCGTCCCTTCGTAGCCCCATGAGCTCCGTCTCCAGAAGTATCGTGCCGGCCTCGCTATCGGCAGGCAGTAAGGGGCCCAGGTTCCGTTCGGATGGGTCCAGGAGGAGGTTGAAGTCCATCTTCAAGAAGTCGGCCTTGTCTTCGTAGCCGAACATGTGCATGAAACGCTGGTTGGCGTAAAGCATCCGGCCGTGCCTACCCACGCTCAGGGCCACAGGGGCGTTCTCTATCAAGGTACGGAAACGCTCCTCGCTCTTGCGCAGCATGATCTCCGCGCGGTGTCTGGAGATCGCCTGCCTAAGATGATGCCGCAGCTCAGTGAACTGGGAGACGGGATCGCCTCCCTTCTGTAGGTAGAAGTCAGCACCGTTATTTAGCGCCTCAATGACCACTTCCTCCCTGCCCTTTCCGGTGAAGAGGATGAACGGTATGCCTTTGTGCTGGTCCCTTACCATCTTCAGTAGCTCGATGCCGTTGATCTCCGGCATCTGGTAGTCGGATATCACCGCATCGTACACTTTCGTTGCCATCAAGGACATGGCCTCCTTCCCGGATAGTGCGGTGTCCACCTGGGCGTCTCCTGACTGTTCGATGAAGATCTTGCCGATCTCCAGCAGGCCCATCTCATCGTCAACGTACAGGATTTGGAGCATCGATGACCACCATTCCATTTGATATGCGTAGACGCTGATCTTGCGTCCGCTGGTCATAGAGATAATCCTAATTGTATAATTCTTTATCAACAATTAATCCCGAACTATTGTAGAACCGGTGAAAAACGGACTCCAGGCAGACAACGACGCCGGCCCTTCTCGTCCATGACGTTCCTGCGGGAGAACGGGCCCATGTGGCCGGATACATCCATCAGAAAGGAGATGGAACGATATCACTGGTAGATATGCGGTGGAGGGGCAATCACTATGGTGAGCAGAACGATGGTCGGACCCATGCTGGATGTGGCATGGCCGGCATCAGACGGGGCAAATCAAGCGCCCTGGGTGCCCATAGGACATCTGGAAGGTAGAGGAGGCACGCGGTTGGTCTGCAGAGCCTTCCAATGGACGGGGCCGTCGATACATCAAGGTCACTACCGATGCTTCCAGGAGGTCCACGCTTCAGGTCGGCCCGACCGAGCCGTTTTTCACAACCTCGCCCTCTACCAGCATGACATGCGGAGTTCAGCGAAGGTGCACCTGTGCTGATCCACGCTGCGGAGGGGTGCGTCTCAACCTCGGCCATCCACGGCCGGGGACGCCAGCGTTCCCTCGTGATCACCTCGCGTACTCTTCCAGGGAGAACCTGGAGCTGGCCTTCGTAAGATACTTCGCGTTCTCTAGGATCTCCTTCTTCGTGAACTTCTGTATCCTCCTTGGGCTGGTGTCCTTGTCTATGAAGCCGAACCGGACGCTCATGGCTTGGACGGCGCTCTCCTGGATGATCTTGTCCGTCTCCCTGTCGACGCTCTTCCCCTGGGCCAGCTTCTCAGAGGTGCGGTACATGCCGTTTATCAGTATCGATGGGTCCCCGGCCTCTATCGCCTTCAGCGCCTTCGTCCGCATGGTGCGCAGGAGGGAGGCGACTATCAGAGCCTCGGTGCTGCACAGCACCCCGTCGTTCAGTATCAGGGTGTAGAGGTCGTTCATCTCATCGTATAGCGTCCTGTGGCCCTGCTTTCCCGGTTCGAGCTGCTCGAGGGCCCCAGGCTTGGAGCCCTCGTCATCGCAGGCCGTCTGGACCAGCTTCAGCAGATCGTTCTTCCACTTCTCCACCGACTGCGACCACGGACGGGGCTTCCCGGTGTACTCGTTGCGGATGGAGATGCGGAGCAGCAGCCAAGCACCGTTCCTGAGGATGGCTCCCTTGTAAAATGGCATAAGCTGCCCTCCGCTCTCCCTTATAGATATCTTGTCCTGGCTGAGATCATCCCCGCGGTAGAACAGAAGGTAGGTATCCGGACCGGTGATCTCCTCGGCGCGGTAGGAGCTCGAGAGCCCCGATGGGTCAAAGATCTGCTCGGACTTCAGCTCCTTATCGTCCAGCACCTCCCGGACGCTGCTCACGAGGTCCTTGCTGGCAGCACCCAGTATGTTCGCTGGACCGCTGAGGGCGGCTGTCTCCAGCATCCCCGAGACTATCTTCAAACTGCTGCTGGCCGCGCTCTTGAGCATCTTCCCCGCCACGGTGTTGGACGCTATCGAGGACAGGTATGCGGAGAAGGTGAGGTTGCCGCCGCGGTAGTTCCTGTCCTCCAGAACTGGCTTGTTGAACACAGGTGCCACCTTGGCCCCTCCGGAAAGCACGTACTTCCCCAGGGCCACATGGTACTCCTCGTCCCCTATGTTGATGTCCAGTATTCCCGATGCCATCCTCTTCGTGAACCATGTGTCCTCCCTGTTTATGAACCAGCAGACCGCGCTCACCGCGATGTAGTGCTTCCCCGTTGTCAACTTGAAGGCCTGCCCCTCTGCGGCGGCAGGTATCTTGTACACGTGGTGCTCGCCCTCCCCGGCCTTGAGCGCACTGGAATATTCAGGCATAGCTCTAATCCCTCCCCCGCGGACCTCCCAGACCAGGGACGGTCCTTGTATGGCCGATTAGCATTCTAGAACTAAATAATATCCATTCTTGGATAGCGCACGCAGGCACAAATTCTCTAGAGAGGGGGGGCTCTCAGCCGTCCCTCTCCTCGGGAAAGGCGATCTCAGGACGTTTGACCACGAACGATTCCTCGATGTGCTCGCACATCTTCCTGGCAACGCCCATTGGTATTCCCAAGCCCATGAAGTCCGGGGGGAAGTATCGGTTCACCGTGGGGTCCGTGGGGCCGACGAACATGGCGTCCCGAGGGGCGTTGGCGGACATGCCCGACGGGTACGTGATCAGCGTGGCGCAGGCCGATCCGCCGGCCGCGATGATGCCGCCGAACACATTGGTGGAGGAGAAGTAGTAGAGCGCGAAGATGTTGCGTATCTGCTCGGCCGTGCCGAAGCACATCACGCTCACTGCCTCCTCGTCCTCTCCCATGTCCTCGCACGGTCGGAAGACGACGTTCCTGGCGATGGCGGTGACCTTGCCTGCGATGCGTTCGGTCTCCTCCACCATCTCCGGGCTCCTTCTATAGTACTCGGCGAAACCCCCGCGGTAGCTGGGTATGCCCGTGGAAAGGAAGAACTTCAGTCCCTCCGGGGCCTCCGCGTAGCCAAGGTGTATCGCCCCACCGGGGCAGCAGCCCTTTAGCACGTCCATGCCCACGAAAGCTGGCGGCAGGTCCTTTGTCGAAAGCCGGAGGAGGGCCTTCACCAGGCAGTAGTTGATCTTTCCGGTCGGGACCCATCCCTCCTTCACCTCCTCAGCGCCGTACACGCAAAGCGGCTTGGTGCTCAATCCTCCAGCACGGACCAGCCTGCGGCCTACCTCAGCAACCGACATCTCGGCCATGATCATCCTCTCCCCTCACGTTAGCGGGTCTCATGATACATGATTCTTGCTCCCCTTTGCTTATCTTTTCGCGCGGCCGGGGCCGTTCGAGGTTTCGCCCTGAGGATTATATGGGATGCCGGCCCCATATCTCCACGGAGGTTGACAGGTTGAGCAGGTACATCGATCCCACGGCAGTGCTGATAGGAAACTACGAACTGGGCGAAGGGGTTAGCATCTGGCCGTACGCGGTCATCAGGGCAGACCATGACAGGGTCGTCGTCGGGGAGGGGAGCAACGTGCAGGAGCACGCCGTCCTCCACGTGGAGACGGGGTTCCCGACGATCATCGGCAGGAACGTCACCGTGGGCCACGGGGCCATCATCAACGGTGCCACCATCGGCGACTGCTGCATCATCGGGATGAACTCCACCATCGTGGAGGGGGCGGTCGTAGGTGACGACTGCATAATCGGCGCCAACGCCGTGGTCACCGGTAGCATGAGGGTGCCCCCGCGCTCGCTGGTGGTGGGCATCCCCGGCCGCGTGGTAAGGTCCGATGATCCAACGCTGCACGAGCGGGCGGAGCACAACGCCAGGGCGTACCACGCTCTGAGGGACGAGCACCTGGAGGGACGGTACCGGCGGTATGATGGCTCCGGGCTGTGACAGTAAGGAGCGACGCGAGGAGGGTCCCTCCTGTGCTAAGGTCGGGCCTTCCCCTTCCCTGCCCCTAACGGTCGATGCCCAAGCGTTATCTTCACTGACGGGGTTGGACGCTCGCAGGATGGCTCAGGTCCTCCTCCACCGATATGCTGGGGTTAGGGCCGTGGCCAACAAATGGAGATCGGTTGCTCTCGCGCTCCTCATCGTGACTTCGGCGGGAGGGCTGCTCATCGGCAATGTAGGCACGGCGGACGCGTCCGTGTCGGTGACACGAACGGTGCAGAGCATCTCAGATGGGGCCCCGTGGTGGTACACGTCCATGGCAGTCGACTCCCAGGACCGCGTGCACCTGTGCTTCAGCGACGGGGCCGATATCCGCTACGCTAACGATGTTGGCGGAGCCATGACCTCGCAGACGCTCGAAGGGGCGCACGGGGCCGGCGTGGACTGCTGCCTCGCCGTCGACGGGCAGGGCAGAGCGCACCTCAGCTTCACTGACGGTACGGACAGGGACCTGCACTACGCGACGAATGCCGCAGGGCCGTGGTCTTACGAGGTCGTGGACAGCTCCGGCGACGTGGGCAGGGACTCGCGCATCGCCGTGGACGGTGCGGGCGGGGTGCACATCGCCTACATAGGCTCCGGGCTGAAATATGCAGAGAGATCTGGGGGTGGGTGGATCGTACAGACCATCGATGCTGAAGGTGAGGATGTCCATGCCATGGTCCTCGACTCCCGGGGCCGCGTGCACATACTGTACTCGGACGGGGCCAACCACCGCTACGCCACGAGGGCCGACGGCGGATGGAGCCTGGAGACGGTGGTGGACAGGTCCCTCATCCTCGGGGGAGCCATGGTGGTGGACGCTCAGGACCGCGTCCACTTCGCCCTGGTCAACGCGAACTACGAGCTGCTCTACGCCAACGAGAGCACAGGATTCTGGAACGCGCAGAGGGTGGCCACATCGGTCAGGGCGGACAGCCCGCGCATTGCCGGCGATACCAGTGGCAGAGCGCACATCATCTACACGGACGGGCAACGCTCATCGCTGATGTACTCGACCAACCTGGACGGCTCCTGGAGCAGCCATACTATCGAACCGCAGGACGAGGGAGCGCCCATATTCTCAGGAGCCGTCGTTGTGGACTCTCATGGCGCAGCGCACGCCCTCTACCTGAAGGGGTCACCATCGACCACCGACCTCGTGGTCAGGTATGCCGCCCTCGCTCCCGAGGTCCATACCGTTCCGGGAGCTCCTCTGGACCTTACGGCCGTGCCGGGAAACGGCAGGGCGGAGCTTAGCTGGTCCGCACCACTGTCAGATGGGGGCTCGCCCATCACCGGCTACCTGGTGTACTGGCGGGAGGGGGCGGAGGGTGCTTATTCCTCTGTGTTC
>MVRB01000202.1 GCA_002067635.1 Methanomassiliicoccales archaeon PtaU1.Bin030
TCCAGCACTCACGTCCATCGGTCAGGAATATTCAACCTACCATCATCCCCACTTTGAGCGGGGATTGGGTGGTGGTCATAGGCTGCTCCACTGGAGGACCGAAGTCCCTTCCGGAGGTGCTCTCGCGGCTGCCGGGGAACCTGCCCGCGCCTGTGCTGGTAGTGCAGCATATGCCTGAGGGGTTCACCAGGTCCTTCGCCGAGCGGCTCAATATGATATCGCCCCTCGAGGTGAAAGAGGCCGAGGACGGGGAGGAGATCCACAAGGGGCATGTGTACCTTGCCCCGGGCAACAGGCATCTGCTGCTCAACGGCCGCAGGCTGTTGCTGGACGACGGGCCCAAGGTGAACTACGTTCGCCCCGCGGTGGACGTGCTGATGAACACGGTCGCACCCATATACGGTCCCAGGACCGTCGGTGTGATACTGACGGGGATGGGCTCGGACGGAGCGGAGGGGATGAGGCTCATCAAGCGTAACGGCGGTAAGACCGTCGTTCAGAACGAAGAGACGTGCGTGGTCTACGGCATGCCCAAAGCTGTTGTGGACCTCGGGGCAGCGGACCGCATAGTCCCGCTGGAAGATATCGCCAAGAACATCGTACTTATGCTTAGCACGGGGATGTAACATGGACAGCTCAAAATATTTGGACGTTTTCATCGAGGAGACCCGGGACCAGCTCCAAACGGTCAACAGCGTGCTGCTGAGCCTCGAGGAGAGCGGCTTCGACGAAGAGCAGATGAACGAGGCCTTCCGCGTGGTCCACACCATAAAGGGGTCGGCGGGGGTCATCGGCGTCAGCCATATATGCGAGCTGGCCCACATCATGGAGGACCTCTTTGACATCCTTCGCAAGCGGAAGGAGGTGCCTGAGAAGTCCATGATCCAGCTCCTCTTCACCGGTGTGGATAAGATAGAGAAGATGCTGACCCAGCTGGAGAAGGACGGGACCACCAACCTTGACGTCACGGAGCTCATCGCCAGGATGAAGCAGGCCCGGGACAGCACCAGTGCCGCCGCCAAGCCCAAGGCGGACAAGGCCAAGGAGATCAACACCATCCAGATACTGCCGGTCCAGAAGGCCCAGGTGGAAGAGGCCATGGCCCTGGGCAAGAGACCCGTGCAGGTCAAGATCACATTCTCTCCTGAGCTCAGGTTCAGGGAGGGGCGCGCCTACCAGGCGGTTCGCAACCTTTCCAACGTAGGCATGGTCGCCGCGAGCCAGCCGTCGGTCACGGACATGCCGGACGATACGCCATTCTTCCTCAATCTGCTCCTCACCGATAAGAGCGATGAGATGATCGTGCAGTCGGTGAACGGGGTCACGGGGGTGGCCATGGTCGAGGTTGCACCATGGACGATGAACGTCGCTGCCCCCGCAGCGACGGAGGCGAAGTGCGAGGTCAAGGAAGAGGCCTCCGGTGCCGAGGACAAGTCCTCATCGGGGCTATCCACTGCATCCACCATACGCGTCCGCAGCAAGCTGCTCGACCAGCTGCTTGACCTCGTGGGCGAGATAGTCATCAACAACATCCGTGTAAATCAGATCGCCATCGACCTTAAGCATCGTGAGCTCAAGCAGACCCTGCAGAACAATACCCGCCTGATGGGGGAGATGCAGGACGTGGTTCTGCGGACCAGGATGGTCCAGGTCGACTTCATATTCAAGCGCTTCCCCCGCATAGTGAGGGACCTGGCCCAGGCCAACAACAAGGAGATCGAGTTCGTCATGCGCGGCACCGACATCGAGATCGACCGCAGTCTGCTGGACGAGATCGGTGATGCCCTGGTCCACCTCCTCCGGAACGCTGTTGACCACGGCATTGAGGAGAAGCAGGACCGCATCGCCAAGGGCAAGAAGCCCCAAGGCACCATAATACTGTCCGCCTTCCAGGAGCAGGGGAACGTGGTCATAACCGTCGAGGACGACGGAAAGGGAATGGACATCAAGAAGATAACCGCCAAGGCCGTCTCCAAGGGGCTCATCACCGCCGAAGAGGCGGAGCGCATGGACGACCGGTCCAAGATGCAGTTCATATTCCTGCCCGGCTTCAGCACCGCGGACAAGATCAGCGACCTCTCCGGAAGGGGAGTGGGCATGGACGTGGTGAAGACAAAGATCGAGGGGCTGGGAGGAACGGTCCGATTGGACTCCACCTTTGGCAAGGGAAGCAAGATCACGCTCAAGCTGCCGCCCAGCATGTCCATCATCCGTGCCATGCTGGTGGAGGTGAACTCGGAGAAGTACGCCATCCCCCTGGAGAACGTCAGAGAGACGGTGAGGGTGCCGATGGAGGCTGTCCACACCATTGCGGACAACGGGGTGTTCAAGCTGCGGAACGAGGTACTGCCCATCCTGAACATCCATAACGAGTTCGGTGGCAGCAGCGAGGTCGTCCGGGAGATGCCGGCGATCATCGTGGAGAAGAACGAGAACCGGGCATGCCTGCTGGTGTCCCGTTTGATAGGTCAGCAGGAGATAGTGGTGAAGAACTTAGGGAAGGACCTGAGGCAGACCGGGTACTTCTCGGGAGCGACCATCCTGGGAGATGGTAAGGTAGCTATGATCCTCGATGTGGGGGCTTTCATATGAGCACAGAGACGAACGAGATGGAGATTGACGAACTGCAGATGGACGCTCTCAGGGAACTGGGCAATGTCGGGGCCTCTCACGCCTCCACAGCCCTGACCGAGCTGGTGAAGACCGACATCCTCATCGATGTCACCGAATGCCGGGTGCTTCCCATGGATTCCCTCCCCAACCGTTTCGGTGATCTGGGGACACATCTGGCCACTGTTAAGATCGAGATCGGCGACAGCAAGAGCTGCCTGTACATGATCTTCCCGGAGAAGATCGCCACATACCTATCGGACCTGCTCCTGGGACGCCCCCATGACCCCAACAGGCCCATGACCGAGGAGGACCACGAGGTCATGGTGGAGATGGGCGACATATGCATCCGCCGGTACCTCATACCCCTGTCCAAGTTCCTGTCCATCGACCTTATCCCCAACTCGCCCACGGTGTCCGTGGACAAGCTGGAGGACCGGTTGAAGTTCCCGGAGGTCCTCAGGCACCTCCACGAGTCCAAGGTCGTCAGGATCGAGACCAACTACGTTGACAGCAACCAGAGGTTCCAGGGAGCCATCATCTACGTTCCCGATACCAAGACCCAGAACCTCACGTTCAAGCGCTTCGGTGTGGACGCCGAGTCGCAGATGGCGACCTTCTCCAAGTTCGGGTTGTGAGATCCTTGACCTTGACCGAGAGCCGGGAACAGAACGAGATGATCATGGACGGTCTCAGGGAGATCGGCACCATCGGCGCCGCTCATGCCTCCACCGCCCTCTCCGAGCTTGTGCACAAGGATATCATGATCGAGGTCTCGGACTGCTTCGTCTGCCGCACCCAGGAGCTGCCCACAGCGTTCTCCACCACCGAGGAGACGGTGGTCGCCGTGTTCCTCGAGGCACTCGGCAGGAGCAGAGGAGGGATCATGCTGGTGGTCAGCCAGAAGATGGCCATCGAGCTGACGGACCTGGTCCTGGGGCGGGAGCACGACGAGAACCACTGCCTCGATGAGATGGACCAGGATGCTATATGTGAGATCGGCAACATCTGTGCCTCGGCATATCTGAACGCGGTATCCCGCTTCACCGATATCACCATGATGCCCTCACCCCCTGGCGTGGCCGTGGACATGCTGCGGGCCATCCTGCAGTTCCCCGCTGCCCTGGTCGAGGCGGACTCCGACTCCTCCGTGGTGATCAAGACCATGTTCAAGTACGGCAAGAACGTGGGCTTTGGCTTCATGCTCTACATTCCAGACCGCGATTCCCAGCTGGTCCTGATCGAAAAGTTCGGCTCGATGTGAAAGCTATGATCGAACGAAGGGCCGAAGGCCTAGTAACCGATGAGGACAAGAGGGTGACCCTCGCCCGCCGTGTCGACGAGGACCAGGTATGCCAGGCGCACTACGTCGATGGGGATGCGGTGGTGGGCGTGGGCGAGTACCATGTCGTGCACGCCCCGGAGAAGCTGGTATGCCTAGGGCTGGGATCCTGCGTGGGCATCGCCATCTTCGACCTATCCACGCAGATAGGCGGGCTCATACATGCCATTCTTCCTAAGTATGAGGAGGGAAGGGACAAGACCAACGCCTCCAAGTACGCGGATTCCGCGATCATGCTCATGGTCGACGAGCTGGTGGAAATGGGAGCCCGCAAGCCGCTCCTGAAGGCCAAGATCGCAGGAGGGGCCCAGATGTTCTCCTTCATCTCATCGGACACGCTCAACATCGGCCTGAGGAACTCTGCGGTCGCCAAGGAGACCCTCAAGAAGGAGAACATACCCTTACTGGCCGAGGACGTGGGAGGCACCAAAGGCCGGACCATCTTCTTCAACTCCTCCGATGGGAGCATACGCATCCATAAGAACGGAGAGGTCAGCCAGATCTGATATTCCTTTTTTTTATTAATTATCCAAATTTTTCCATTTATTCCTCACCTTTCTTGGAGCGTTCGCCAGATCCATAGCGGTCGGAACGAGCTCTCCAGCCCGCAGGCACATGTTAAAGATGAGATCCTATCTTTGCCTACATGGGCCCTTTTAATGAGCAAATTGTCTCAGCTGCCGCCCATCAGTCCGCCGATCATCATCTGGGCCATGAATCCACCCACTGAGCCGATCCACATCATGGCGATGAAATGGATGATCGATCCCGCCAGATGGCCTCCCTTCAGCATGGGGAGCATGATGGAGGAGAACAGCGCATGGATGAAGATAACGCAGAAGGTCATCAGCTCTATGCCCGCCGTGGAGTACGAGGCGGAGAAGATGTTGGTTAGGAAACCACCGGAAACGAAGTCGGGATTGCTCACGGCCAGATCACCCATCACCTGACCCATGTAGTCGACTATGCCGACGGTCACGTAGAGGGTGACCGATAGTGACACCATGATGCCGTAGAGCAGGCCGACGAAGGACGAGCCTATCGTCTGGCGGCGCTTCCTTATCGTAAGCACCTTGAACATGTTGTTGCTGATGAATATGCTCGTCGCCTCTGGTTTGGAACCATTCTGGATGCACAGGACGTACATCTCCCCGAACCTTTCGATGAGACTGCTGGAGGTCTCCGCCGAGAAGTGCCTCCAGGACTCCGTGGCGTTGATGTGCATGGCCAGCCTCTTGGAGAGGTTCTTGATCATGTCGGTCAGAGGCCCGAACTTGTGCATGGCCAGCTTTTTCACCCCATCCGCCATGGTGGTGCCGCTGACCTCCGATGAACGGCCGAGGGAACGGATGAAGGCCCCGTACAGGTTGTCCCTCTTCTCTATCTTCCTCTCCTCCCGCATGATGAGGACCCCTGGGAACAAGGCGGGAAGGAATATGGTAGACGCGACGAAGGTCAGGGGGAAGCCGGAGGGCAGCATCACGAACGACAGGAGAATAATCCCGAATATCGCTATCAGCGTGGCCGTGAAGATCAGGCGGTCGGTATCATTGATCAGACCTCGTTTCATCTTGAGCCGCCAGCCGTACCAGATGCACTCCTTGGGCAGCTTGGTCTTAAGGAAAAAGATGAAGAAAGCCTCCATGGCCACGAAGGACGCCACCACGCCGAACAGGAGCATGTCGATGTCCGTGCCTCCCAGAACAGGAGTGATGGCCACGAACACGGCGGTGAAGATGAGGGAGGTGGTGATGCCCGTGTAGATGTCCTTGACGAACTCCAGGTCCTTGAGGGCGGAATCGGACTTGAGTATGAACTCGTCCATCATGACGTCATGCTCGTTCTTCATGAACCGGTCAAGCTTCTCACCGACGTCCAGAGAGTGCGACAGCCTCTGGAAGAAGTCGCCCTCCAGCTGGCTGGAGGTCCTCTGGGCGACGAAGCGACAGGCCTCGGCCGCGCCCACGCTATAGTGCTTCAGAAGGCGATAGACCTGCTTGGCATCCTCGGCAAGCTGTCCGAACTCCTTCTTCTCGGACAGAATGTAGAACACCTTGTCGAAGGACATGTCGGACGTGGACAACGCCGCCATGGTGGTAACGAACATGGGCATGTTGCTGTCCACGTTGGTCTTCCGCTTGCCGGTGTACACGGCGGGCAGAAGGAGGATGACGATGACCGCGAAGATGGGAAGGACGTACATTATGTAGATGGTGGGGGACCCCACGATGTCCGCCAGTAGCATGGTCATCATCATGGGGACGACCAGGCCGAACATCACCACTGAGATAAGCACCAGCCGGAAGTAGGCCTCCTTGCTCATCTTGAGGTCGCGCAGCCAAACGTCGATCTTCATCGGTCCGCCTCATACCGTGAACGGTAGGGAGTTCGGGCCATACTCGTAGTAGTCGCTTAAAATCTTGTTGACCTCATGATATCCTGTGATATCCAGGTCGACCATCTTTTGGATGATCTTCTCCCTCTGTCGCAGGTCCTTGTAGATGTCCTTTGGCTCGCTGTAACCGTGCTCAGCGGCGATCCTCTTCTCCAGGATGTAGCTGTTGTTGTTGCCGCGGAAGTAGAGCTTGTCTGTGGCCGAATCCCACTTGAAGACGTTCCTGGTCAGGACACCGCCGTCCTCCTTGGAATACCCCATGAACTCCTCCACGTTGGTGACCCGCCTCAGGAACCTGCGGTTGACGTTGACCGCGGACTGGAAGATGATGACGTTGACGTTGTCGATGAAGGACATGGGGATGTTGATCGGCTGCCCGGTCATCCTCTGGATGAACTTGGTGGCGTTCGAGGCGTGGAAGGTGGCCATGACCGGAATACCGGTCTGCATGCATTGGAAGGCGACACGCCCTTCCTCACCTCTGATCTCACCGATGACGATGTAGTCCGGACGCGACCTCAATGCCGCACGCAGGAGATCGAACATCGTGACCCTGGCCTCCTCCGGACCCGACTCCCTGGTAACGCAGCGCTGCCATCCCTTCTGGGGGGGCTTGACCTCAGGCGTGTCCTCGACGGAGTATATCTTCCCACGGTGGTCGATGAAGGACAGGATGGCGTTGAGGGCCGTGGTCTTGCCGGACGCGGTCTCTCCGGAGAGTATGACGTTCATCTTGTTCTCCAGGCACAGCCATATATATGCCACGAACTCAGGTGAGAACGTACCGAACTTTATGAGCTGGATGGGTGAGATGGGCTCGGCGCTGAACTTACGGATGGTGCAGGACGAGCCCCTGGCGCTGATGTCGGTGGAGTAGATCATGTTTATACGGGACCCGTCCGGCAGCGTCCCGTCGACGATGGGCTTGGACGCGCTTACCGGCCGGCCCATGCGCTCGGAGATGGAGACGAAGAACTCGTTGAGGGAGACCTCATCATCGAACCTGACGTTGGTCTCCAGGCCATATTGGAAAGCCTTGTGGGAGACCCTGACCTTCCCCGTCCCTATGAGGTGAACATCCTCGATGTAGGGATCAAGGATGAGAGGCTCGATGGGCCCGTAACCGACTATATCTCTATTAATATAATATTTTAATATCTCGTACTCCTTCTGGCTGACCTGGACCTTACCGCTGGTCTTCTTGACCTTCTTGTTCCTGCCGCTCACCACCTCCACGGACATGTCGAAGAGCTTCTCCAGGATACGGATCAGGTCCTCCTTGGTCTCCACGGACTCCTCGTGCGTGGCCTTTTCCAGGATGGAATCCTTGATCATGCGGAGCTTCTCCTTCTCCTCCATGTTCAACTTGTGCTCTATGCTCACATAGCGTGAGCGCAGGGCATCGATGTGGATGTGGCCGTTGCCGATCTTGTAGATGACGTTCGCTGAGTTGGGGTCAAGTATGGCGTTCTTCCTGATCTCCGCGAGGTCCTTCACCGATAGATTCTCGTAGTACTTCGGAAGGATGTTGGTGACCTTCTGCAGCTCATCGATGTACTCGCGAAGGTAGATGTTCCCCTTGGCCGCCTTTTCCAGGGCGGGATCTATGACGACCATTAACCAGACACCTCCGTGATCTCGATCACCAAGCCAATGCCCGGCTCAATCCTGATCCTCATCTGGTCATCGACCTTATGCTTGGCCCTCTGGTACCTCATGATGTTGACCATGCGCACCATTCCCTGGCCAGACGGCTTCATCTTGATGGACATGTAGATGTCCGATGCCTGGCGGAGGGGATCGACGGCCTTGCAGCTCTCATCGGTGGTCATCAGGATGGTCTTATCGAGCTTCATCTGCTTCTTAAGGAAACCCATGTACTGGATGCAGTTGCGCTCGTCCAGGCTATCCTTGGTCAGAGTGGAGAAGGAATCGATGATGAGGACGTCCTTGCTGTACAGCTGGGGGGAGGTCATCAGCTTGAGCAGAAAGTCGCTCCGGTTGCGGGATTTACCCAACAGAGGGTATACTGGAAAGTACTGGAACGCCCCGTTGAGCAGGTACTTGTCGACCTTGTACTCCAAGGAGTACATCTGGTCTATGAAGTCCCGCATGGTCATTTCCGTGCTCACGTAGGTGGCGGTATGCCCGTTCGCGAGGAGGCCGTAAAGGATGCGCTGGCTGAGAACGCTCCTTCCTGAACCCTCCCCTCCCTCGATGAGCATTGTGCTCCCCCGGGGTATCCCGCCCCCCATCTTGAGGGCCAGCTCGTCCTGTTTGAGATGGATGCTGTAAAGGTCCTGACGAGCTGCACCGGCCTCCAGTAATGCTCCGCTCATCCCTCATCTCACCTCGTACCCTCATCAATGTTCCATCAGATGCGGAAGGCCATAGTATCGGACACGGCGTTGGGCATGACCGCCTTGATCTCATGGTCCCCAGCGCTAAGTGCTACCACTATATGCATCTCCACGGTCTTTCCGACAACCCATAAGCCGCCGGTATATTCGTTCACTACGGACGTCTCATTGACGTACTGGCCATCTATAAGGATTGCGATGTTATTATATTTTAAAGTAATATCTCCCACGTTCTTCAGATATATGGTGAGGTTCCCGTCAGCGTAGGGAACCCTTCTGGGATCGTTCACGATCTCGATGTCCGTTCCTATCTCCGTCTCCAGGGCGTTGGTCTTGACCTTGAGCTCCTGCACCATGGAGTTGGAGATTCCGATGATGACCCCGGACACCGAGACCGCCACAACTATGGCAGCGATGAAGAACAGCGAGTGGGTGAACGAACTGTCGGCCATGCTCGTACCTCAATGATAGGCGACCACGCCGTAGGCGTCCACCACTTGGATCAGGGTGTCGTTCAAACTTCTATCGACGGTTATGACCAATGTCTCCAGCGGGAACCAGATGTTGGTGGTGGTGCTGCCGTTCACGGACGTCGATACTATGGCATCGTCGCTTAGCGTTCCGTTCAGGAACAGATCGAGCGAACTGATGGACAAGGTCTCGGTGCCCTCATTGAGGAGGGTCACGGTGCGGTTCTCGACGTCCACCGCTGTTATGGTTATGCGATCGTGCAGGACCCCATCCTGGCGGTCCTGAGACTCTCTCCGCGCATCGACCAGTGCCTGTTCGAAGTTATCGAAAGCTGCGAGGAGGTTTCCGAACACGATGACCGATGCGACGAAGATGATGGCAGCAGAAGCTGAGATGCTCAGCCCCATCAGCCGCCCCCTAGGCGCTTGAACTCGCTCATCCAGCGGTCCAGAGCCTCCACCTCGTCCTTGTCCAGATCTTCCCCGATGAGCTTGGCACGGTACACCTTGCTGAGCTGATACTCCACCAGCTTATGCACCTGCTCCAGCGCATAGGGATCTACCGTGGTCGCCATCGAGGAAGGTGTTCTTGCCTGCGGCTTCGCAGGAGCCTCGTCCTCCGGTTCCGGGGCCGCGGTGGGCGTCGGAGCCCTCAGGTCGACCTTGCCCAGCAAATCTGGTGAGATCTTGACGCTGTCCATTCCCTGGATGCTGCTGAAGTCCTCCTCCTCTTCCTCGTCGTCCGGTCTCACCACCCGGTCCAGGGGACCGCATTCATCGACAACGGGAGACGTCATGGTCTTTTCCTCCTTGAGCGTACTAAGGCTTCCCAGGGAGAGGTTGCCCTTCATGGGAACGTCATCTTCGCCCGTGGACGGAGCGACAGCATCGCGTTTGTCATCCTCCACGAACGGGTTGTACTGCCGGCTGACCGCCTCGTACACGTTCAGCAGGCTCTTGATGGAGTTGTTGATCTCGGACAGGTCCTTCTTCATGGACTCTATCTCGTTCTTGGTGGCTTTGCTAGTGAGATCCGCGGTCTCCGCCTGCTTCTTAAGGTCGTTGACGCTGGCCTCGATCTCCATGAACTTCTTATCATCGGCCCGGCCCCCGCCCGAGGACAGGCTGGAAAGGATATCATCGCCCAGGCCTCCGCCCAGGCTGCCCCCGAGGCTCCCGAGATCGCCGATCTCGTCCTTCCCCTTCTTCTTGTCCTTCTTATCTCCGAGCTTCGAGAGGCTGCCGAGGCTTCCGCCAAGGTCGCTGAGGGACAGGCTTCCGCCCTCCAGGCCAAGGTCGTCCGAGGAGGCGGA
>MVRB01000203.1 GCA_002067635.1 Methanomassiliicoccales archaeon PtaU1.Bin030
CTGGCCACGCTGGAGTCCTTCTTCAAGCAGCGTGCGGACAAGCACAACTACATGCTCATCAGGGGGCTGGACTAGGTGAAGGTGGTCATCGCCGGCTTCGGGACCGTGGGGCAGGGAGTGGCTGAGGTCATCGGCATGCGCCAGGAGCTGTTCCAGAAGGGCTTCGGGCAAAAGGTCACCATAGTGGGGGCGTTCGATTCCTCATCTCTGGTAAAGGACCAACGAGGTCTGGACCCGGAGGTGCTGGTCGCCCGCAAGGCGGGGACGGGTAAGGTCGGCAAGCGCCCCTTGGACGGCGGGGCCAATGAGTTGATAGAGGAGTACGACTTCGATACTCTTATTGAGACCACACCCACCAATATCGTGGACGCTGAGCCCGGTCTCACATATATCAGGACAGCGCTCAACGCCGGAAAGAACGTGGTCACATCCAACAAGGGACCCTTGGCGCTAAAGTTCCGGGACCTCACCAGCACCGCGGCCAGGAACAAAGTCAAGATGCGTTATGAGGCCTCAGTGGGAGGGGCCATGCCCGTGATCAACCTCTCCCGGGAGCTGCTGAGAGGAGAGCACATCTACTCGCTGCGGGGCATCCTCAACGGGACGTGCAACTTCATCCTCAACCGTATGAAGGATGAGGGGCTGCCCTTCGAGCAGGCGCTGAGGGAAGCGCAGGAGATGGGCATAGCCGAGCGCGATCCCACCTACGATATCGACGGCGTGGACTCAGCGTGCAAGCTCGCCATACTGGCCAACGCCATCTTCGGAATGGACGTCACCTACAGCGACGTCATGCGCACGGGCATCAGGAGCATCACTGAGGACGCCATCTCATTGGCGTCGGAGCAGAACATGGTGGTGCGTCTCATAGGCGAGATAAACGACAAGCGGGTGGAGGTCTCGCCCCGGATGGTGCCCGTCGGCCACCCCCTGGCCATTGGGGGTACGCTCAACATAGTGCAGCTGATCACCGACCTCGCCGGGGACATCACCGTGGCCGGCCGGGGCGCGGGCCGGAAGGAGACGGCCAGCGCGGTCCTGAGCGACCTGCTAGCGCTGATGAGCGAGGGGCGGGGCAAGCGGCGATGATTACGGGATAGGGTTTAATTACGCCTCCCGCTATAGCCGTGGATGTCACGGAGTAGATTTCTATGAAGGACGAAGAAAGGGATTCATTTATTAGCCACTAAAGTGGCCCTCTATGACACAACGCTGAGAGACGGGACCCAATCCGAGGGTGTATCTTTCTCCACCGAGGACAAACTGGATATAGCCAAGAGGCTGGACCAGTTCGGGGTGGACTACATCGAGGGAGGGTGGCCGGGGTCCAACCCCAAGGACGTGGCCTTCTTCGAGGCCGCGTCCCGCATGAGGTTCGAGAGGGCGAAGCTGGTGGCCTTCGGCAGCACCCGAAAGGCAGGGATAGCGGCCGAGGAGGACCCCAACCTCCGCTCGCTGGTGGGTTCAAAGGCCCCCGTGGTGGCGATATTCGGGAAGAGCTGGGACCGCCATGTCAGGAACGCTCTGAAGATACCTCTGCCGGAGAACCTGGAGCTGATCTCTGACAGCGTCTCGTTCCTGAAGAGGAGCGGCGTGGAGGTGGTGTACGACGCCGAGCACTTCTTCGACGGCTATAAGGCCTCGCCCGAGTACGCGCTGGACAGCCTGGAGGCGGCAACCCACGCAGGGGCCGACTGGCTGGTCCTGTGCGACACCAACGGCGGGACGCTGCCCGGAGACGTCAGAACGGCCATAGATGTGGTGGCCAAACGGTTCGATCTGCCGCTGGGGATCCATGCGCACAATGACGCCGACCTAGCGGTCGCCAACTCCCTGGCGGCGGTGGAGGGGGGGGCTACTATGGTGCAGGGGACCATCAACGGACTGGGGGAGAGGTGCGGCAATGCCAACCTCTGCTCCATCATGCCCACGCTGGCACTCAAGATGGGGCGTGAGATATCCGTTCCAGACCTCACTGCCCTTACCTCGCTCTCCAACTTTATCAGCGAGACCGCCAACGTGGTCATTGACCCCAAGCTACCGTATGTCGGGAGGAGTGCTTTCGCCCATAAGGCGGGAGTGCACGTGAACGCGCTTATGAAGGATGAGAAGACGTACGAGCACATCGACCCCCGCCTGGTGGGCAACCAGCGGCGGGTGCTGATGTCCGAGCTTTCGGGAACGGCGTCGATACTGGCCAAGATGAGGGAGTTCGGGATCGACACCGAGAAGGAGTCGGGACGGAGGGTCCTGGAGCACCTCAAGCACATGGAGTCGGAGGGGTACCAGTTCGAGGGCGCGGACGCATCCTTCGAGCTGCTGGTGCGCCGCCTGAACGACGGCATCAGGCCACCCTTCCGCCTCGAGGGCTTCCGTATATTCGTTGATGTGACCGGGAGCAATGTCTCCTCGGAGGCGAGCATAAAGGTCGTCGACTCTACCGGGATGATGGAGCATACAGCCGCCAACGGCAACGGTCCAGTCAACGCCCTGGACCGTGCCGTCCGCAAAGCCCTGGAGCGGTTCTACCCAGAGCTAAGGGAGGTGCGCCTGGCCGACTACAAGGTCCGGGTCATCGACAGCAAGGACGCCACCGGGGCCAAGGTCCGCGTGCTGATCCGCTCCACCGACGGGGAGGCCTCTTGGACCACCGTGGGCGTGTCCACCAATGTCATCGAGGCTTCGCTCATCGCGCTCCTGGACAGCATGGAGTACAAGCTCATGAAAGGCCCCCGAGCCTCCTCCAGATGAGCTCCATGTCGGAGCCAGGAGCCAACCTTTTTACTTTGCTTAAGCTCTCTATCGAGCGATGCGATACCATCTTGAGCTCATTGGGCCGGACGAGCGCAACCAGCTGTTCGAACGATACGAGGCCCGCTACCTATACTCATCAAAGTGCGAGCTGCACGGGACATGCATCCGACTGCTGACGGACCAGGAGCGCACCGACCAGACGTGGGACAACAACTTCTACGGCATGGCGGAGAGCGTGCGCTCCCACGGGCGCCTCATAGTCCTGAACGATCCCCAGCAGCAGACCGGTGTGAAGTACGACCCACTGACCCGTACGGCCTTCATGTTCAACATCGATTACTACGGCTGGGTAAAGAGCATAGCTCTGGCCCTGGCGGGGGACATCCTAGAGGACCAGCACAACATACACTCTGTCCACGGGGCCGCGCTGGACATCGGCGGACGGGGAGTATCTCTCATCGCTCCCTCGAAGTCGGGCAAGACCACACACTCCTGGGGGTTGCTCCGCATGAAGGACGCCCGCCTGGTGACCGATGACTGGTACTTCGTCAGGATGTCAAGCAGGAGGCCGTTGGCGTACGGATCTGAGAAAAATTTCTACGTGGAGGGGGACATCTCCACCATCTGGCCGGAGTACCAGGGGTTGGTGGACAAAGCCTCCTTCGACAGCCGGGGTCGGGCCATAGTGAACGTGCGGTGGACAGTGGGCCAGGGAGGGGTGACCCCGCTGACCACGATGTACAAGGTGATACTGCTGAAGCGTGATCCCTATGATCCGGTCACCAGCAGGGAGATGGGGCCAGAGGAGGCGATGGAGTACCTTGAGGCCCATGACTTCTGCAATCCCCATCAGCTGGTGAGGGATGAAAGAAAATTATCTCTGCGCCGGAGGTTCTTCCGAGATTTCCTAGAGCACTGCGAGGTGCACTTGGTCAACACCACGAGACCCCCGGAAGAGACCCAGGCGATCATAAGGGGGATAGTATCTCGTTGCGGAACGTAGTAACGTGATACGTCCAGCTCAAGGAGCCAGACATTCAAAAAAAGGGTTGTGTGAGGAGCCCCCGAAGATTAAAGAAATGGTGGGGAAGTTGGAGAAGGTCCACGGGGACTCCCCATAACCAATATATTACAGGGGTTAATAAAATGTATCGTTGATTTGCAAGCTAAAATTGTATGTCGTTCTATAGAACGAGGTTTCGCTCATATGTCTAGCCCGAAGGCATCGGCGAACTCTTCCATCTTGCGGAACTCCATCAGGAACTTTGTCCCCTTCTCGGTGATGGAGTATGTCGATCGATCGCCGTCCTGCTCCTTCAGTATCAGCCCTGTCTCCTCCAGCTGGACAAGGTACTTGGTCAGGCGGTCGTGGGATAGGTTGGCCTTGTAAAGTATGTGTGTCACCTTGGCCGGACCGTCCGCCTGCACCGCTCGCAGTATGTCCGCGAAGATGCGCCCCTTGGAGCGGTATTTCTGGGGCTCCTTCATCCGCTCCTCCTGAGGCCATATAGGACCACGAAAAGAGAGAGGAAGCCTGTGAGCTCGAGCACCCTGCCCACAACATACACGATGTCCTCTAGCGAGCTGAACATGATCAGGAGGTGGCTAACCAGCATGAGCAGGAAGCTAAACGTGACCATGATGGCGTAGCGGCTCCGCCTCACCATCAGGTGGGCAAGCTGAGAGATGACTATTATAAGGAGCAATATGACCAGGATCAGCTCGGCCACGGGACCGGCGGTCAGCAAGGTGCTCCCGGCGGCACCTCCGCCTGCGCCGCCTCCCCCTGCACCGCTACCTCCTGCCCCATTGCCTCCTGCCCCTACCAACACCAATGCGGACAATGGCACGGAGGATTCCCGAAGCCGGAGGGTGTACGCGAACACCAGCAGGGAGTAGGCGAACATGCTCAGTGCGTAGTAGGCCCAAAACCCCATGTCGGCGACCGAGAGGGGGTCCGAGGGAGAGGTGAACGATACACCGAAGAGGTAGGTGTACGTCAGGGTGATGCAGTTTATGAACAGGCCTATAGACAGCAGCAGGAACGCCAGGAACAAGGCGTACAGTGTCCTTTCTCTGACCCATTGATGCCCCCTCAGGGCGTACATGGCCACGGCCAGGGCTACAAAGGCAGTTATGAGCTGGAATAATGCATCATACGGCAGGAACCATCTCGGCGGGAACATGAATGCACCGGCACATAGGCCTGAGCACGGAATGTATATTGGCAATATGAAGGATTCCTTCATTAGTTTTTATAACAAGGGATGGAAATATTTTGAATGGTCGACGAGCGGCCATTCTCCATTAAGGCCCTAGGGAACGGATGCCCCTCTAGTTCGAATCTTTACTGTTATCGTCGAAAGTGCATGAATCGTCTAGATGAATATTTCCTAACTTGAATATAATTTAAAGTAGATACATTTATCAGAGGTCAGTCAATGAGAACAAGCATCAAGATGTTAGCATTGGGCGCTGTCGCTGCCCTGTTCATATCTGGAGTGGCCCTGACCACTCTGAAGGAGAACGACCTGTCCGCCGTGGGTGCGGACGCCCCTACGGTATCTGTGGTGAGCCTTGGTTCCGATGCCGGTGAGGCGGTCATGGTGACCACCGAAGCTAATGGGGAGAGCGTTCCGCTCAGCGGCGCAAGGGTGATGATCTGCAAGATGAACGTTACCTGCGACGGCGAACAGACCACCATGAGAGTCATGGAGACGGTCGCTCTCCAGACCGGTGAGGACGGAAAGGTCCAGTATAACTTCTCCGATGGGTACAAGTACATGATCTGCGCCGAGAACCAGGAGCAGAGGGGATTCGCCAACAAGAACATGAACCAGACCGAGGCGGGGCTCTGCTACCAGCACCAGTGGGATTGGAGCCATATGAACGGCCAGATGTTCACCGCGAACAGCTCCGGTGAGGTCCAAGAGAGGGCCCAAACATCCATACAGGGCGGTGAGGGCGTAAAGGCAGGGCAGTAGAGGGGACGCGCGACCTTCCCTTAAAACCACTTACCTTTTCTAAGCCTTTCCACCTTGTGGTGGTCGCGATGACCTCCTTAAGGTAGGTGAAGGCACTATGTGAACGATTCATCCAGATGATTCTTTCCGACCCAGGATATAATGATAGGACTCTCCTCTTTCCCGGAGGAAAATGGTTTGAGACCAAGAGCTAAAATAATGTCGATCGGGGCGGTCTCCGCCCTCCTGATCTCTGGGATCGCCTTCGCTCTCATGGCCTCGACCGATGTCTCAGCGGAGGATAATAGTCCGGTGGTGACGGTCGGGGAAGAGGTCACGGACTCGAGCTATACGCTGACGGTCCATGTGGTCTGCATGGTGGATGGTACCCCCATCATCCTTGAAGGCGTCAACGTCACGGTGTACACCGTGAACATCACCGAGGACGATGACACCACCACCATCGTCGTCCAGAACGTCGCCCAGGAACTGACCGATGCCGAAGGCAACGTGACCTTCGAGCTTCCGGAAGGTGAGTATATGGTGTGCGCTACCTACCAGGGCCTCTGCGGGTTCGGAGGGGTCAACCTGAGCGAGGACCATCTTAGCACCATCATGCTTCATGGAATCGGCTGGTGCCATGGGGACGATCAGAGCCTCAGGATCAGAGAGAGGGACAGCAGCTGCCCAGATGACGGATCTCCGAATGGGGGGCCCAATGCGACCAATGTGACATCAGGTGCGCGAGAGCGAGCTTGCGACGGGACATGCGACCGCGTCAGGCTGGTAAATGACGTCTCCCCATCGATGCCGTCACCAGCGTGCTGCGGTCAGACGGAAGCGGATAAGAAATTAGAGGATCTATCGAAGGCCATCACAGCGGTGGGCTGAACCGCGGTCAAAACCACTTCAACTTTTTTTCCTT
>MVRB01000204.1 GCA_002067635.1 Methanomassiliicoccales archaeon PtaU1.Bin030
TATTCCCATTCCCTGCAGGGAAGGCTCTACGAAGACCATCCTGATATTGTTCCCCAGAAGTTCACCCACGCCCGCTATGCCCCCATCGTATATCGCCAGGATGCAATGACCTTCATGCACGTTCCTGGCTATACTGCGGACATCATGATATCTTTTAAAGAAATCCAAGGCTCTGGCCGAGTATACGTCCTTGTAGCTCGTCGATATGGTCCGTTGTACCAGAGCGTGGACCGCGTCGACATCTTCCAGCACCATTCTACGATAGAGCAGCTCTTTCTTCCCAGGGCCCATTCCTAACATGCCCCAAACTCGATAGGATTATTTAATCTGGGAACTAATGAATTACGGGTGCCTTATGCAAGACTACAATGTTCTGGTGACCTTCCATCACAACGAGAGGATGAAGGCTCAGGAGGAGGTCGCAGAGCGCGTGCAGCAGGCCGACCTCATCCTCGAGGACATGATGGAATCCGGCGTGGCCGGCCTGCTGCTGCTCAGGATCAAGGGTGATGGCAAGGAGGCGGTCCGTAGGCTGCGGACCTTTGCCATGAGGTTCCCCGAGGTCTTCCTCCACACCCATCGTTGGATCCCTATAGAAGAATGGGTCAGCTCCGAGCCGGAGGCCATGATAAATGCAGCGAAAACTTTCGGAGCCCGAATCGCTGATGGTGACCGGTGGAGAATCGACGTCGAGAAGAGGCACTACCGCGGAGGCTCCAGTCAGGATATCGTGAGAATGCTGGCCGAACACATACGAACTGGGATCGTGGACCTGGACGGGGCGGAGGTGGTCCTCATGGTCCAGATCATAGAGGAATACGCCGGTTTCAGCCTGGTCCACGAGGACGAGATACTTGATATAAATTTGATCAGGAAGCACATCGGCCTCGCTAAGATCGGTTGAACATGTCGGTGGAAGGCCGCGAACTCGCTCTTCGTCTCATTGCCTCCCCATGAAAGTCCCAGCCTAACCCGGTCACAACTCATTATATCCTACCCATTTTCAACGCGCATATCAGGGACCACTGGAGATTCTTGCCAAGCTTTACTTTCCTCCATTCTTAGAATGAGATCTCGAGTTCCTATGTTCCCAACGGATGCCGGGCTGGCCTGCTCCCCATAAAAACGTTGATAATGATACCAGATAGTTACTTTATTTTTATCAATTTTCCATAAGCTTAGTACCGATCTTTTCGATAAAAAATAAGATGGAAATAGATATTATTAATTTTTTTAATTTATACTATATGCACTCGAAACGTATCACGCTTTTTGTTTTACAAAACTATTATTATGTTTCATATACTATTACTATTCTATCAGCAAAAAGAGGAGCTGAGAGCGTTCTGAGCGGGTCTATCCATCCAAAAAGGAAAAAGGAGTATGAAAAGGAGAACTTGCTCTCCGAGTTGGAACAAACCATCGTGAGCGGTAAGAGGGCAGATGCCGCAAGGGTATCTAAGGAACTGCTCAGACAGGGGATGGAACCATTGGACATCATTAATCTTGCCCTGGTTAAGGGCATGAACACAATTGGCGATAGATATGCCAGGAACCAAATATTCCTTCCCCAGGTCCTTCAGGCCTCTGAGGCGATGTACGAAGCGCTGGATATACTCCTGCCATTGATCCTGAAAGAGGCCGTTAGGGAGGAAGGCATAATCACGATAGGAGTGGTCGAAGGTGATGTCCATGATATTGGAAAGAACATCGTTAAAACGCTCCTGGCGGCTGCAGGTTATGAGATCATCGACCTGGGCAGGGATGTTCCAGCTGACAAGTTCATAGATGCCGTGAGCGCAAGAAAGGCTCAGGTGGTGGCGATGAGCACCCTCATGACTCCGACAATGGACTCCATGAAAAATACCGTGGATGCCTTGGAACAGGCAGGCCTCAGGTCATCAGTATTGGTGATCATAGGCGGAGCCCCCACCAGTCAAGAATTTGCGACGGAGATCGGAGCAGAGCTTCACGCAACGAATGCCCAAGAGGCAATTAAGAAGATGAAGAGAGCCACTCGTTCTGGCACGCTCATTTAGGAAACATCATCAACCTCCGTAAGACAGTTCCCGGTCTCATTGGCGGCAGAGTAGGCCGTTCAAGCCCCATCCTTATGCTTCTCAGAAACATCGAACCTGTCGTTCTGAAGGTCCGAAGGATTATCTACTGGGAACATTTTTCCTGTATTGACCTTCCATCATTAAAAGGAACAGAAGGTTATGAAGGAAGGTAGAGAACCGGACCTCGAATGAAAGACCATTGTTGTAGGAGGAATAGGACGATCGATGGCTAGGGTTATTTCTTTCACATCTAAGGTTTCGTTCTCATCATTCATAAGATGCCAGAGGAACCGCGATCCTTACTTGCGGTCGATTAAGGTAGGCATATAGGTCGTTGAGGCAGGAACGTTCCATTGGCGAGCTAGGATCGTTAGGCCGCGCATAGATCACCTTTACATTAAGGATGGATCGAGTGATGTATCATCGTTTCTGCACAGCTCGAGCGCCAAATTAGATCCATCTGGGCCTCTGACAGGCCACTATCGCTCGCAGCAGGTCAGATATCGCTTAGAAGGTTACAGTGTACAGCATAGTATTGGGAAGGGGTGAGGTGGGAATGGAACATAGCAGCACGAAAAACTTGGGTCTCGGCATTGATACTGGCGGTACATACACGGACGCAGTCATCGTCGATATTGGGGATGGAACTGTGATGAGCAAGGCCAAGGCCTTGACCACACGTCAAGACCTTGCTCAGGGGATCGCAAAGGCCATCGACATGCTGGACCATTCATTGTTCAAGCAGGTTAGGCTACTAGCAATATCCTCCACGCTGGCTACCAATGCGGTGGTAGAGGGTAAAGGCTGCAGGGTCGGCCTTATCGTCATCGGTCATGAGGCCGGTAGGAATATCCCTGTGGACGAGGTCGTGCAGATAGAAGGCGGCCATAATCTTCATGGACTGCGAGAGGCGGAGCTTGGTGTGGAGAGCGCCAGGGAATTCATCTTGAGGGTGAAGGACAAGGTCGACGCCTTTGCCATCTCCAGCTATCTCAGCATCAGGAATCCCGAACACGAGAACAAGATCAAGGAAATGGTAAAGTCACTGACCTCTTGTCCTGTGGTGTGTGGACATGAGCTCTCCTCTGCCTTGGGATTCCACGAGAGGACCATCACCGCGGTACTCAACGCCCGCCTGATCCCCATCGTCAGGGACTTAATAATGTCCATAAAACAGGTACAAGAGCAGATGGACCTGCACGCTCCCCTCATGATCGTCAAGGGCGACGGGGCGCTTATGAGCGAGAAGGTAGCGAGAGATAGGCCGGTTGAGACCATTTTATCTGGCCCAGCCGCCTCCATAATTGGGGCCAAGGCTCTCACGAACCTGCAGGACGCGGTCATCGTCGATGTTGGGGGCACAACCACCGATATCGGGATCCTAAGGAACGGACAGCCCCATCTAGATAGGGAGGGAGCAATGTTAGGGGGGTGGAGGACACGTGTTCGCGCGGTCGATGTCTTCACGTCCGGCATCGGGGGAGATTCAAGGGTGGTGGTCGCCGGCGGTAAGGTCGTGCTAAGCACCTCCCGGGCGATACCTCTGTGCATCGCCTCCAGTTCTCATCCCATCATCCGGGAGAAGCTCGAGGCGCTGCGGCATGTTCGGATACGACCAGCGCCATTATTGTCGGAATTAGATACCGTGCCCCAGGCCATCGATTTCTTCGTCTATTCCAAGGACATCCCAGGGGTGGACATGGGGCCAGAACACCATAGTGCACTGGAGCTGATCAAGTCTGAGCCGTGTACGGTCTTAGAGCTGGCGGGCATGTTGAACGTTCACCCCCTATCCCTCAACCTTAGGAAAATGGAGGTGTTCGGCATGGTCCAGCGCACCGGTCTCACGCCAACGGACATACTGCACGCCGAAGGGTCCTACGTCGAATATGATGCCGTGGCCGCTCAGATAGCGGTGGAGCTACAGGCCCGTCAGATGGAGATGACATCGGAGGACTTCATCCGGACCGTCAAGACCGCGGTGGTGGAGAAGATAACCACAGAAGTGGTGAAGAAGCTCATATTCGAGGAGATCGGAGACGCCCCCCTCGATGAGGTCGCTAGATTCCTCATCGACAATATGGTCCAGGGTACCGGCCGTCGCGACCTGGCGTGTAAGCTGGAGCTCAACAAACCCATAATTGGCATCGGTGCCCCCGTGGGGGCATATCTTCCCGGAGTTGCGGAACGCTTCCATACGAGCCTGATCCTGCCTGAGCACTCGGAGATCGGTAACGCGGCAGGAGCGATCTCCGGTAACGTTATGGAATCAATAGAGATGCTGATTCGTCCTATCAAGGGCGCAGTGACGGTGGAGAACCCTCCCTGCACGTTGTTCTGGATGCAGGAGCGAAAGGACTTCGAGACCATGGACGCGGCCATCGAATACGCTAAAGTGGTCGGCTCGGACCTGGTGCGTCAAAGAGCGTTGGCCTCGGGGGCCGATTCCGTGGAGATCGTGATTGAGAACAGACGTGAGGAAGCGCGCCTGGACCAAGGGCGGGGAGCCACGATCCTGTTGGGCACGGACCTCGTGATCACCGCGGTGGGGAAACCTCGTCTGTTCTTCGAGGAAGGGGGCGACAACAGTTTAGGGACTTTCCGATGACCCGTCAGGACCTCGACCCTCCACTGCCTCTGCTAAGTAATTGCCAAGGGTCATCTGCAATCCAGTACAATCGATCACGGTCGTAGGGGATCATCCCAGTCCGCCTATGATCTCACCCCTCACCAGACGGCGTTCGGCGAGGCTCTGGCGGGTGAGCGCCTTGATGTTCTTAGGGGTGACCCGCGCCAGGGTGGGCAGCTGATCAGGGAACACCTTCACCAGCTCACGCAGAAGATACTCGTTGATAAGCCCTGTGGACCTGATCCCCTCGATCGTCCAGTCGTCCAACAGGGCGTTGGTGCCCTCTACGCCGGCCTTATGGAACGCCTCCGCCAAGATGGAGGTGACGATGGTGTTGTCGGCGATGACCGCTATCTCCGCCTCCCTTAGGGCGTACTCGTTCCCGTTGAAGGAGACGGACAGCCCTCCTCCCTCTCTGACCAGCTGGAAGGCCTGCACGTCCGTTATGGAGTCCCCGATGTACAAGGTATCCTCCAGACCGATGCCCGTCCTTCTCCTTATGTCCATTACCGCCGACGCCTTCTCCTCGCCGCCCACCGGATTGATGTCCATGAGCAGTTGGTTGACCGACATCTCCATAAGGTCCTCCATGAAGATCTCGTCGAGCCTCTGGATGGTCGCTCGGTCCTGGGGCCTTAGGTCCTCTATGCACCGGGCGTTCTCCGGCACCCTCATCTCATCCATCCTGGCGATCTCCTGGGCGATGGCCTTCAGCCTTTCCCCCTCCCGGAGATCGGTCTTGACGGCGTCCATGTCCAGGGCGGTGCTGTAGGTGTTCTCGAGAGGGAACCCGATGGCGTCGCACAGGGCGCTGATGAAGTGCTCGTAGGACGTGGCCACGATGAAAGGGGTCATGAACTCCTGAACGAAGCGCATGGTCTTCTTCGCGCCAGGTATGGTCACGATGTTCTTGCGGGAGTACTCCAGGATGGAGGAGTCGGTGGCCCCGTAGGCCTTAAGGAAGGGGAGGATCAGCTTGAGGGTATCGCCAGCCTTGTAGTTCGGACGCTGGATGAGGTTGGATACGATGTCGTCATACTGGCTGATGGTACGGAAGAGCTCCGAACCGTTGTCTATCATGTCCCGGCATAGTTCGAAGGCGTTGTCGTTCTTAGTGATGGGCCCCTCGCTGTCACTGATGAACTGCCTCCAACCCCCGGTCATGGTCTCCTCAAGTCCGTCAAAGTCCATGCTATTACCCCTCGGCCTCCTATCACACCGGCTATGGCCCTATGCCACATCTGCGGCAGATCTGTTCAGGTGTTCTCTCGAGCCTGATGAGACTCCTATCTTTTATGTGTATTTTTCCATAGGCCGCACAGAGAGGCTGGGGACCGAAGGTATAGCGTCCCTCGCCACCCCCGCTCGATTCCCCTTTCAATGCAGCTTCCAGGATCCCACGGTCGGTCGTGGCAGAGCACCATGGATGGTTTACCGTCATCCTAGTCCAGCTCCTTGGCGAACTTTCTCAGGAACCTCTCATCAGGGTAGGCCTCTCGGCCGTACGAGGATACGCTTAATGCCGAGGCCGAAGCCCCGATGCGGCCACACACCTCCAAGGTCGCTCCGTCCAGGTAGCCGGCGAGGAACCCTGCGGCATACACGTCGCCCGCTCCCGTAGTGTCCACCACCACCGCCTTCCTTGCCGGTACCGTTATCGATGAGTTGTACGTGGTTATCAGGGAACCCTCGCGCCCTAAGGTGCAGACGACCACCTTTGCGCCCAGGTCAAGGAGCGTCTTGCTGCCTTCTTTTGGTCCCGTGCCCGTCAGCATTGTCATCTCCCGCTCGTTCACGAACACTATGCGGCTCCTCCCTATCATGTCCTCTATCTGGTCCAACCCCCTTCGAGCGTATTTCTCCCCGGGCGCGAAGGAGATGTAGACATCCTCTTCCAGCAGCTCCAATAGCTGCTTCTGGAGAAGCAGCGCGGAATCACTGGAGAACGAGCTGAGATGCACGAACTTGGAGGAGTTGAGATAGCCGACATCCTCGGCGATGAAGGAGAAGAAATCGTTGGAGTTGGGCATGGCCAGCAGGGACCGTTCACCGTCCGCCAAAAGGGAGATGCACACCCCTGCCTTCTTGTACTTTTTCACATGGCCGACGTCGACCCCCTCCATGGAGCTCAGCAGGAATTTGGAGCCCTCGTCCTTCCCTGTGACCCCCAAGAAACCGGTGGTATATCCCATGCGGGAGAGAGCGAACACCGTGTTGGCCGCCGATCCTCCCCCGCTGCGGGCGACAGGCTCCTGCGCGGCGAGCGCCCGGGAGACGTTCGTGAAGAGCTCCTCGTCCCCCACTATCTCCTCTCCCGGCTCGAAGACATGGCCCGCCAGGGTGAGCGACGGCACCTTATAGAAGAGGTCCACGTTCAGCGCCCCGACCCCGATAACATCCATCAGAACGGCCTAGATATGTCCGTCATATAATACCTTATCACCACGGCCCGTCGTTATCATCATAATGCTTCAGAACAGGTGATCGTCCACGATCCTGGACTCCCTGCCCACGGTGCAGAGCATGGTCTGCAGGCCCAGGGCGGCGATCCGCTCCCTCACCTTGGTCGCGCTCCTGCCCACGGTGTTAACGTACACCGTGGCCCCGGTATCTATGGAGAAATAGCAGGGAATGCCCTCCCGCCTCATGGACCGCACCTCTAGGACCACCCGCAGGGTATCGGGTCTCCACATGATGAGCCCTTGAGCTCCGGTCATGGTCACGGCGTGCAGCTTCAACGTGTCCGCCTCGGCCAGTCGCCCGACATCCTCGGCATCTCCCTCTTGGACCGCTCTCTCCATGCCCGCAAGTGCCTGCGGTACATCCTCCAGCCTGGACCTGAAGAAGGGGGAGGTGGTAACATCACGGTGGGCCTCGTCAGTCAGCTTGTACGCAGGCACGACGGCCACGACCATCGCCAGGTCCATGTCCGCAGGGTAAGGAAGGGGCCGGGAAACGGAGGTGAGGTCTTCACCGGCGTACCACCGCGAGAACCCCCCGGTGACCGCTCGGGAGGCGGAGCCGGCCCCGCGGCGGGCGAAGCGTGACAGCTCCACCAGGTCCATCTCCAGTTCCAGCGAGCGGGCGGCCGCGAGGGCGAGAGCAGCGAAACCCGAGGCGGACGCGCCCAGCCCCACGTTGGAGGGAAAATCGTTCCTCGACACCATGCGGAACCCGGAGGTGACGCCCGCTTCCGCCCGCAGGAGGTCGACTACGTCGTTAACCCTCTTCATCTCCCTGCCTGACAATGCCCTGCCATCTACCACCGCTTCATCGTGGGGCATCCCGAACTGTATGGTGGTGTGAGTGCGCAGGGGGGCGGTGCACACGGAGATGGAATCATGATATGGCAGGCGGAGGACCTCATCTTTCAATCCATGGTATTTTACGAGCCCCTGGATGGGATGAGCAACGGCTGAGGCCTTGGTTGTCATACATCGAAGAGCACGGTTATGGACGGCTCCTCTGTGTTCACCTGCAGCATGTGGTAGGTAACCGCCTTGATCTCCTGCCTGGGAGAGTGCTTCATGGCATCGAACCTCTCCCCCTTTGCCCGGCACTTAAGCATACCATCGCTGATGGTCACGTCGAACTCGCTGAGGAGCAGCCCCTTGGCATCGAAGATGAACAGCACCTCGGACAGGAAGTTGTAAAGAAGGTCGTCCAGCGTCGAGCCCTCTGCCGTGATGTGCTCCTCCACCTTGGCCTCGGCGCTGCTGGCATCGACGATCTGGTCCATCATTGCGAAGGCGGCGTTCTGGAAGCATTCTTCTATGGTGCTACCGTGCGCCTTGATCATCACGTCAGCAGTATGCTCGAGGACCTCATACCTCATCGCCTAGGGATGGGCCGAACGTGGATAAAAGGGTTGTTCGGCCTTGGGACAGGTTCTTATGCAGGGCCGGCAATGGACCTTTCGTGCGAATACTGATCATAGGTTGTGGTTCCATCGGCTCTGTGCTGGCCAAGGCCGTTCACGACATGCCAGAGGTCGATCGCATCTATGTAACGGACCAGAGCAAGGACTATGCCCTCCACCTCATCGAGAGCCTGGAGAAGGCCCGCTACGTCGACAACGTCAACGACAACATAGTGAAGATACTGGGAGAGGTCGATCTGGCAGTGGAGGCGGCCAGCCAGGATGCCGCCCGCAAGTTCATCCCCTTCGTGCTGGAGAACGGGGCGGACGTGATGGTTATGAGCGTTGGCGTTTTCGCCGATGATGCCTTCCGCGAGAAGTGCTTCACCCTGGCGAAGAAACACCGTTCCCGCCTGTACGTACCCTCCGGAGCCATATGCGGTACGGACGGTCTGCACTCTGCCTCCGCCGCAAAGATCCAGGAAGTTCATCTCATCACCAGGAAGGGTCCACGGGGCCTCAGAGGGGCGCCCGGGCTGAAGATGAAGGGCATAGACATCGACAGCCTCACCGAGCCCACGGTGGTCTTCGAGGGCAATGCACGGGATGCCTCCAACCAGTACCCCAAGAACCTCAACGTGGCAGCAACGATCTCGCTCCTGGGGGTGGGCTTCGACAACACGCATGTGACGATAATATGCGATCCCACGACGGAGAGGAACGCCCACACCCTGATCGTTAAGGGAGACTTCGGCGAGCTGCGGTGCGAGACACAGAACGTCCCATCCCCCATGACGCCCTCCACCAGCTATCTGGCCGCCCTGTCGGCGGTAGCAGCGATAAAAAGAATACTGGGCAATGTATGGATAGGGGTTTGAAAAAGAAAGTGCGGCCGTCAGGCCGGTGATCACTTCTTCTTGGGAGCGGACTTCTTCGGAGCCGCGGGCTTCTTGGGCGCCTTTGCCTCAGGCTTCTCCTCGACCTCCTCCACCTCATCCTCCACTTCTTCGTAGTCGAGGAAGTCGAGCATCGCATCCTCCAGGTCGGCCAGTACTTGCATGGCCTCCTCCTTCTTGTCCTTGTCCATAAGGTCGAGGGCCTCAGCGACCATATCCAGCATGCTCTCCAGCTCGTTGTCGAGATCCTCAAAAGCGGTACCAAGAGTGACCATGTGATTCACCTTGATTTCAGTTACATATTATCTACATATTTCAACCTATGGCATTTCGTCCGTGGTGCGTGGGCTGTTCGTCCCATCACCTTGATGGCCGACATAGGCCACTAACTGAGGCATTGATGCGCTACCAATCAGCAGTTTTATTGGGCAGGGCACCTTTGTTGTGCTGGTCAGTCAATGAAAGATCGAGCCCTCCGTATTTTCTCAAAGCTGCTCGAGCCCGTGGACGCGATCCTCCTGGTGAACGAGGAGGACCCCATGAGCGATGCATCGTTCTTCTATGCCACCGGGGCCGTTTCCGGCCTCTTCGAGCACTGCCCTGTCATCCTGTTCCCCGACGGCAAAGTCCGCATAATCACCTCAGCTCTTGAGGAGACATCGGCGCGCACCACGCCCGCCGAGGTCGTACCGTATGCCAATCCCCATGAGCGGAGGGAGCTGCTGCGCTCATCGCTCAAGGGAGCGAGGCGTCTGGGCATCAACGGGCCTGGTATTACCTATCACTGGTGCAAGGAGGTCCAGGCGGCCCTCCCCGGCGTGGAGCTGGTCGACGTGGCCGATGCGGTCTCCGCCGCTCGAAGGGTCAAGGACAGCAGGGAGATCGAAGCCATCCGGGATGCCTGCAGGATCGCCTCCAATGTGGCGGACGCCATACCTGATTTCGTCTCCGCAGGGATGAAGGAGAGCGAGGCAGGAGCCGAGATATCTTATCGCATGCAGAAGGCCGGGGCAAGCTCGGTATCCTTCGAGACCATCGCCGCCTTCGGTCCCGGCTCGGCCGAGCCGCACTACTCGCCCCAGGACAGGAAGCTGAGCGACGGCATGCCGGCCCTCTTCGACTTCGGATGCAAGGTCCGGCGCTACTGTTCCGATATCACGCGCACCTTCATCGCGGGCAGCGTTGACGAGCGCTTCCGCCGCATGTACGAGGTCGTGGCCGAGGCCCAGCGAAGGGCCATCGCCGTCATCCGGCCTGGCATTAAAGGTACGGTCGTTGATGCGGCGGCCCGCTCCTACATAGATTCCACCGAGTTCCAGGGAAGGTTCATTCACTCCACCGGACACGGCCTGGGGCTGAACGTCCACGACGGGGGGCGCTTCGCCCCCAACGTCGACCTGACCTTAGAGGAGAACATGGTCATGACCGTGGAGCCGGGGGTGTACCTGCCCGGCATAGGGGGTGTCAGGATCGAGGACGATGTCGTCATCACCAGGAACGGCTGCGAGGTGCTAACGACCGCGAGGAAGGACCTGAGGGTGATCTGATGGAGGACGCGCTCAACAAGGCCATCCGCACTATGCAGGAGGAAGGGGCGGAGTTCTGCGATGCCCGCTATGAGGACCGATGGGGCCTGATAATCTCCGTATCCAACAGGGAGCTGAGGAACCTCTCCACCAACCGCATCGCGGGCGTGGGCCTCAGGGCACGCATCGGGGGCTCCTGGGGTTCCTGTTCAGGAGGCCGGTTCGATCCCGAGAGCCTGAGGGAGATGGCCCGGAAGGCCGTCCGGGCCGCCAGGTCCGGGGATTGCCCGGGAACGCCGATACCGGAGCAGCCCGCCCACACTGGCAAGTTCCAGATGAAGGTGAGGGTACCTCCAGCCAATGTGCCCGTGGAGGAGAAGCTGGCCATGGTAAAGGACCTGGACGAGGCTCAGCACATCTCCGACAGGATCGTGAACACCAACGCCATATATTCCGAGAGCAAGAGGACCACAGTGCTGGTGAACTCCTTCGGTTCCAGGCTTAGGTGGGAGGACGGGAGGCTGCGGTTGAACGCCATCGCCGTAGCCAGGGAGAACGGGAGAATGGAGTCGTATCGCGAGGGCCTCGCCGGCTCCAAGGGAATGGAGCTGATCCAGCAGCGCGACCTCAACGAGATGGGAGTATCCGCGGCCCGGGAGGCCATAGTCCAGCTGGGGGCCGTAAAGCCCCCCTCAGGGCGGGTAACCTGCATCACCGATCCAGAGATCAGCGGCCTGCTGGCACATGAGGTAATGGGCCATGCATCGGAGGCGGACGAGGTGGTGAAGAGACGGTCCTTCCTCACCGACAGGATAGGTCAGGTGGTAGCGGACGAGCAGATCACCATGGTGGACGACGGGACCCTGGAAGGAGGTTACGGTACCATGCTCTTCGACGACGAGGGCACGCCCGCTTCCCGGACCGTGGTGATAAAGAACGGGGTGTACAACAGCTACCTGCACGACCTGGAGACAGGAGCATCCATGGGCGTTCCGTCCACCGGCAACGGCCGTCACGAGGATTTCGGGCGCCGGGTATGGGTCCGCATGACCAACACCTTCTTCGAGGCCGGCGACTGGAAGCTGGAGGAGATGCTGGAAGATGTCAAGTTCGGCGTGCTCACCGACAAGTTCGTGAACGGAATGGAGGACCCCGTAGGGGGGAGCTTCGAGGCCAAGGCCCACCGCGGCTTCCTCATCGAGAACGGGAGGATCACCAGGCCGCTGCGCGCCATGACCCTGACCGGGAAGGCTCTGGACATACTGCATACGACCGATGCCGTGGGCGACAAGGTCTCCATGGACCCCGGTACCTGCGGAAAGGGGACGGAGGACCACGTGCCCGTCTCCTCAGGGGGGCCGTACTGCCGCTCCCAGATCATCATAGGGGGCGATTGAGTGGAAGAGGTGAAGCTAGACGCGGTGACCCTGGCCCACATGGCCCTGGACGCGGCGGGCAAGGCCGGAGCGACCCAGGCCGAGGCCTTCGCCGTGAGGTCCGTCACCAAGAGCGTGTACGTTGATGATACCCGGATCAAGATATGTGAGGAGAAGGAGGACCAGGGAATCGCCATGCGGGCGATGAAGGGCAAGCGGTTGGCGCAGGTGTCATCGACCGCGGTCTTCGAGAACGATGCTGTGGCCTGCGCCAAGGTGGCGACCCTGCTGGCAGACCGATCGCCGTCATCGAGGACCTACGATCGCTTCCCCCTGCCGTCCCAGGCCACGCTATCACCGGGTCCCTGGGATGATCGCATCGAGTCTGCTGAGGCTGCGAACCTCATAGAGCTGGTCAAGGCCACCATCGGGACCGTGGCGGAACGAGGGGTCAAGGTTCCGCGAGGCGTTCTCCGCGTTGCCACCATCGAGTCCACAATACTCAACACCAACGGTGTGGACGTTTCCCACAGGAGCACCCTCATGTATGCCAACTACGACTCCATGGCCGAGGGCACCTCTCCGGGGGAGGGCGTCGTATCCTTCAACTCCCCCTGGCTCGAGGACTACGCTCCCGAGTCCTTGGGCGAGAGGCTGGCGCAGCAAGCCCTCTCCGCAAGGGATGCCAAGGCGCTCGACGGCCCGGTGAAGGGCACGGTCATGATCGCCCCCTGGGAGCTGGGGCAGATGCTGGCAACCTCCATAATGCCTGCGGTGAGCGCGGAGAGCGTCTACAAGAAACGCAGTCCGTGGGCAGGGATGGAGGGGAAGCAGGTGGCATCCGAGAAGCTCACCATCGTGGACGATCCCTCAGACAGGCGGGGCCTCCTCTCGGCCGCCTACGATGACGAGGGCGTCCCCACGTCCGTCAAGAGGGTGGTCGAGAAAGGGGTCCTGAAAACCTACCTCTACGACAGCTACAACTCCAGCATCGACAGGAAGGTACCCTCCGGCAACGGGATGAGGCGTCGCCCACAGGACGCCCAGTATCTGTTCAGAAGCTCCTTGGCCTGCGCCCCCGTCAACATGGTGGTGAGCCCGGGGAGGCGCCCTCCGGAGGAAATCATATCCTCCATGGACGAGGGCGTGGTGGTGGATAGGTTCGCCTTCCCCACGGTCAGCCCCTACACCGGGGCCTTCTCGCTGGAGGTGCGCTCCGCTCACATCGTGAGGAACGGCTCGACCGCCGGACATATCAAGCATGCTCTGGTAACGGGCAACATGTTCGATGGGCTGAAGAACATCGTGGAGGTGGGGAACGACGCCACCATTGCCGGAGACACGATCCTTCCCAGCATCGCCTTCGATGGCTTCGAGGTGGTGGGAAGCAGGTAAAAAAAAGAAGGTTTGACCGCGAGGGCCCAGGGACTCAGCGGTCGTTCGTAAACCTTCAGCAGCCTTCACCGGCAGAGCTTCTTCAGGAGCTGGATGGCGTCTTGGGGCACATATGCCTTTCCGGACTTCTCGGAGTAAACGACTAGGCCTGACAGCTCGCAGGTCTTTCCGCACACTTCTAAGATGTCGGTGCTTAGCGTCAGACGGGCCACCTCCTTTCCCTTGCACGTAACCACCAGTTCCAGGTTCTGTGGGTCGGCGGAATCGATCCCCGTTCCCAGACCCATGCAGGCGAAGGTCGTCTCGGCCTCCACATAGAGGGCCTTGTTGGTGAGTTCAAGGTCCACGCCCATCGCCTTGGCCGCAACGTGGGGCAGCTCGGTGTTGTCGAGCAGCCCCGAGGGGGCACCGGGACCGTATGCATATAGAGTGACATCCTCGCCCGTGTGACCGCTGGTGGTCCAACCTATGAAGGAACGCTCCGACATCATCGGCCCCAACAAATAGTCCGTGTCCACGTCCCACTCTCCTGATGTCGCGTTGTAAGCGGACATGATATTGGCAACTTCATCATCGTTGAGGTCAAGGCCGTAGTGGGCGCTGACGTTAGACCTGACGTTATCTGCCGTGACATCGTTTCTCAGTAACTCCATCAGGGCATAGCCGGTCATGGTTGCGTTCTTCAAGGGGTCGATGACCGCGGACAAAGGCATCTTCGAATAGGTGGAGTTAGAAGCCCAGTTGCCGATGGTCATCCCTCCATTGCCGTGGTCTGTGAAAGCCATGACCAACGTCTTGCCGTCAGTCTTGGCGAAGTCCAGGGATACCTGTACCGCATCATCAAAGGCCAGGGTCTCGCTGATCACACCCACGGGGTCATTGGCGTGAGAGGACCAGTCCACCTGGCTTCCCTCTACAAGGAGGAAGAAGCCCTTTGGATTCTTACTTAGTATCTCGATGGCCGCCTCGGTCATCTCGGCCAAGGACGGCTCCTCAGGATGGAGTTCCCTGTCCATGTCATGTGCCATGGCGTTGGATGCGAACAGGCCCCACACCTTGCTCACGCTTGAGGTCAGGTCGAGCAGCTCGCCGCGAGTTGTGATATAAGAATAGCCCCGGGACACCAGGACCTCGGTAAGGTCTTCGCCATCTGTCCTCTTCCCCCCCTCAGACTCGGGGATGAGGTAGTCAGATCCACCGCCGAACATCACATCGATGTCCTCGTACACCTGTTGCTCGGCGATCTCATTGTAGTTGTTACGGTCCGTCCAATGGGCCGAGAACCCTGCTGGGGTAGCGTGCTGCACTGTGGAGGTACACACGATGCCCACGGACATACCCTGCAGGTTGGCCGCCTCCAGTATTGAGGCTACTGGCTTGTACTGGTCCTCGCTTGAGGGTTCGCTTACACCAGGTATGGTCACAGGTCCGGGGAGCACCCCTATGTACTTATCCGAGGTCTTGTAGCTCGTGGCAAAGGCGGTGGCCGCAGGCGCGGAGTCTGTTATTATAGATTGCCCACCATAGGTGCGCACCAGCCCCACCGGCATCTCGTCAAGGGCCAAGGGGGCGTTCTTGTACCATCTTGCCAGGGTGGTATGCGTGGAAGATGTCCCATCGGGGACCATCATGATCACGTTGTTGGCCTTGGACTGCTCGGTAGGTCCGGCCTCTCACTCCATCATCATGGGTACAGCGATAATTGCGGTGGCGAACAGAGTGAACGTCACCAGGAAGGCCATGATCACCGTGGCCGTTCTCGTTCTCGATCCAGTGTGTCTTTCCAATATGAAACCTCCCAAAGTGGTTTGGTCGAACAAACATATGGAGGCCTTTTTTTGTATGCTAATTACAAAATATAGCTGGACGAATGCGTGGTTGTTGCCATATCAGTACTTTCAGATACTGATGCTACTTACTGTCCTTAACCCAGTCCAAGCTCGTCTCGATGATGGCGAAGACCACATCGCCGCTCCTGCCTGACATACGCGCGCCGAAAGGCAGGTGGTGAACGGGATCTACGAACTGCTCGCTCTTCAGCGTTCCATTGTCAAGCTCCTCGATGCGCATGTAGTGCTCCACCTCTCTTTCGCCGAAGGGTGTGGAGATGGTGCTCCTACCCACCCTCTCTCCGTGATGCAGGACCGACCATCCTGCCACCACACCTCCCAGGTCGGACATCTCCCTGCCGTCCCAGGGGAACTTCAGACGGGCCCTCTTCATGAACGGGACCTTCTTGGGAAGGACGTCCACCAGGATCTCGCCCTCCTTGACGGCCACGATCTTTATGCCCAGCGCACCCTCGACCTTGTCATCTCCCACACATCCGGTAACGGAGTAGACGATATGGTCGTTCTTGGTCAGCAATCCCTCCTTCCTTGATGGCAGCAGGGCAAGTACGCTCAAAACGTTGGAGGCGTTCATCGTATCCCTACCCTCGTCGGACCATGACCTTCATCCTGTCCCCCACCGCCTCGAACCGGCGAGGGTCCCCTACCAGTCTCCCCACGGGTGATACATCCGATATGGCCTCCGGGTCCGATCCCCTGCTCACGGGCGTGGGTCCGTAGAAAATGCACAGGGCCTTGCCGTCAGGCCAATATGCCACCTCACCTGCCTTCAGGACCTTCCGCCCGTTCTCCAGATCGCATTTCACGGGCACCTCGAAGTAGATCTCGTCCCCCCAGGCGTTGGTATATGCCTCGAAGGGGGCAGCCAGCCAGATGGCGTTTGCCGTGTCGCTGTCGTTCAGCTCGATCACGAAATCGTTGTTACCGATGAGGAGCAGCAGTTGATTTGCCATATTGACGATCCAATTAATGTCCCGCCCGTAGTTATGGTTTTCCTAGATCGATCGGAAAATGATCATATGAAGGGCGGGGAACACCGCCCAAAGGAAAAAAATAGGATGGTCAGGCGTCGATCCGCCCGGCGATCAGTTCTTGCGCTCGAACAGGCGGCGGATCTCCTTGCCCACCTGCTCGATCTCCTTCTCCGATTCCTCGGCCTCGAGCCTCTTCATGTTCTCCAGGTCGACCGTCCACTCCTTGGTCCACTCCTCTGCGAAGCGCCCGGAGTTGATGTCATCGAGGATCTTCTTCATAGCATTCTTGGATTCCTCGTTTATGACCCTATCCCTTCGGGTGAGGCCGCCGTACTCCGCGGTGTTGGAAACGGAGTCCCACATGTGCATCATTCCGCCCGCTTGGATGAGGTCAACGATGAGCTTCAGCTCGTGGAGTACCTCAAAGTAGGCGATCTCCGGCTTGTAGCCTGCCTTTATCAAGGTCTCGAAGCCCGCCTCGATCAGAGCGGTCACGCCGCCGCACAGCACCGCTTGCTCGCCGAAGAGGTCGGAGGTGGCCTCCTCACGGAAGTCGGTCTCCAGTACGCCGGCCTTGGTGGACCCTAGGCACTTGGCGAGGGCCAGGGCGGTCTGTTTGGCCTTGCCCGAGGCATCCTGCTCTACTGCTATGAGCGAAGGTACACCGAACCCTTCCAGGAAGGTCTGCCTGACCATCCTTCCGGGGGACTTGGGGGCTACCATGATGACGTCGCAGCTCCTCGGCGGGGTGATAAGCTTGAAAGTGATGGCGAACCCATGGGCGAACTCCAGAGAGGCGCCGTCCTTGAGGTTGGGTGCGATCTGCTCCTTGTAAACTCGGGGCTGCACTTCGTCCGGCAACAAGATCATCACTATGTCCGCGTCCTTGACCGCCGACGGTATGTCCGCGACCTTCAGGCCATCGGCCTGGGCCAGGTCCCAGGACTCTCCATCCTTGCGAGCTCCCACGGTGACGTTCATCCCTGAATCATGGATACACAGTGCCTGAGCTCGGCCCTGGTTCCCGTAACCGATTACGGCGATCTTCTTACCGCTCAATACTTCCAGGTCAGCATCGGAATCATGATAGATCTTGGTAGCCATCTGCGCACCATATCCTTCTTAGTTTTTCCCGCAGTTATCAATGCCCCTGTATAAGCAATGTTCGGCGGTCCGCCTCATCTCGCCAGCATCCTTGTCCTCGCTGCAGGCGATGATGTAATCGGAGCCCTTGCTGGGTGACGATTCCCAGAAGCAGAAGTAGTCCTCGTTGAGATACTCGGCGGAATTGACGTCATGCAGGGCCATGAGCGCATGGAGCAGCCGGCCGTTCATTCCGCCGGTCTCCGCTTCCAGGATCATGGTTATCTGTCCCTTGCTTCGGGCCATGAACGCCTTTTCCACGTTTATCTTTCTTCTACCAAGCTCCACCAGGACCCTTTGGAACAGCCCTTGGGAGTCGACGCCAACTATCTTTATCACTTCCATCTGCACCTACCTCTTATAACCGAATCTGCCTTGCCGCCCGGGGGGATCATCGGGAGGACGTCCTCCTCGGGGTCCATATGAATGTCGATAAGGTACGGGACCCCTGCCTGAAGCCCCGTCCTCAGCGCTTCCTTGAGCTCGGACGGACGCTCCACGTGGGCACCATCGGCCCCGTATGCCTGGGCCAGCTTCACGAAGTCAGGGTTGTCCTTCAGTTCCGTTCCGCTGTACCTCCTCTCCGCGAAGAGCTTCTGCCACTGCCTGACCATTCCCAGCCAGCCGTTGTTGAACACGCAGACCACCACCGGCAGGTTCTCCGACACCGCCGTGGCGAACTCATGAGAGACCATCTGTATGCTCCCATCCCCCGCGATATCGATGACCGCGCGATCAGGGAACGCGACCTTGGCCCCCAGAGAGGCGGGGAAGCCGAAGCCCATGGTCCCGAAGCCCCCTGAGGTGATGAACTGCCGGGGGTAGCGGGCCTTGAAGAAATGGGCTGCCCACATCTGGTTCTGGCCCACCTCCGTGCACACGATGGCGTCATGAGGGAGGGAGCGGTTGAGCTCATGTATGGCGAACTGGGGGAGGATGGGTGTCGATTCGATGTCGATGTTGCAGTTGCAATCTTCAAGCAGCCCCTTGATGCGGAGGGTCCAGGCCGTCTCGCCCTTCGAGATATTGAGGCCGCTGATCATGAGCTGGAGCGCCTTCTTGGCGTCACCTACCATGCGGACCTGCGTACGAGCGGACTTGCCAGCCTCGCCTGGGTCGATGTCCACATGGATTATCTTCGTGGATATGGGCAGCTCTGACTGGGCGCCGGAGCTCCGGTCCGAGAACCTGGTTCCGACAGCAAGGATGACGTCCGCT
>MVRB01000205.1 GCA_002067635.1 Methanomassiliicoccales archaeon PtaU1.Bin030
ACGCCACTTCATTTCCACCCCCGAAGCACTGTACGACAGAGCGCTCCCGGAGTTCAGGAAATCATGCCTCTCGCTTATCCACGGGTCCCGGTGCTGCGGCGTGGCCGTCGGAGGCCCCACGTACGGATACCGCGTGAACATAAGGGCGATGGCTCTGGTGGCGAGGGGGTCTATGCTATCGATCATGGTGGAGGTCCAGGTCCACCCATCGACCTCATCGCTCCATTTGAGCAGCCTCCAGACATCATACGGGCTCTCAGCGCCGGAGTAGTTATAGCTGCTCGTGTAGCCATCGATGCTCGTGATGTAGTGGCCAAAGGGCATTCGATATACATTTGTCTCCGCCAGGCCAAGCATGGCCGTGGCGTTCTCATACACGTCGAACCCGTTCATGCCTTCGGTGACAGGAACATCTGCCCAGAGAATCCTGCCGTTCCCAAAATCGATCAGAAAGGCGCATGTCGAGGTCTCCTCTGCAGCCTTGGCCGGTCCGCTCACACAAAGGACCATCATCAAGGTGACCAGGATTGTTGCCACCGCTGTCTTGATTTGACCTGCCGTAGGAAGCTCCTCCGTTTCTCAGCGGTTTTATGACATTATGTAAGTATAAGAACGCTCCTGCCGGACGCCCCCTTCGACCGGGGATCAATGCCCCTGATCGGTCAAGGGTTGGAGAAGGTACCGGATCGAAATGTGCACCTATGTGGTACAGAGAGGCCCTGTTTTTTTTATTGTATGAACAAAATTTTGATTTAACAGCCCATTATGCTGGTATTGATTACCTTTTTCGATATTTACGGGCGAAAAGTTAAAGTGCTCGTACTGTTCCTAGGGACGGTTAAATTGAGCAGACGACCATACCTTTTGGCTCTGGCCGCCGTAGCTTTCGTGGTTACATTACTCTTAACGCCTGTCACCGGATGGGCCGGGGGTGGCGGCAATAGCAATTTTCAGGCAGGCGATTGCAGCTGCCATGGCGCGGTCAGTAGTGCCGTTGTCAGCATGACCGCGTCCAAGACCATCCTCGCCCCGGGCGAGCAGGTCGTTGTTACCGTCACCGTCACCGGCGGGGAGGCTGAGAACAACCCCCTGGGTGTAATGATAGTGTCTAAGCTGAGCGGAGGGAACACCATGCCCACCGACTATGGATGGGTCATAGTGTCCGATACCTGGTCCACCCAGTACAATTACAATGAGATCACCGCCTACAAGGGGAGCGCCGAGTTCGTATGGACCTTAGAGGCGCCTGAGAAGCCCGGAGTGTACTCCCTGTATGCCAGGATGGAGAACAGCGCCAAGGGCGTAGCCTACTACAAGGACTACTCCGCCGGCATGGCCTTCACTGTCCAGGATGGTTCCTCGTCCAACGACTCCTCCACCTTCCTAACGATACTCACTCCCGTCAACGGGACCACCTTGAGCGGCAGCGTCACCATAGATGCCACAGTGGCCGCCAGCGAGGCCGTGGACATCACATCTGCCAACCTCGAGATCGATGGCTCCGTGGTCGACAGCACGAACGGCTCCTCCTACACTTGGACGGTGGATACCTCCGACCTGCAGGACGGTGAGCACAAGATAAAGGTCACCGCCATAACCACCAGCGGGGAGACGGTGTCCAAGGAGGTCGATGTGACCGTTATCAACCAGGCGGCGTTGATCGCGCCGATCCAGCAGTTCGAGCTTACCCTGGCCGATATCGGTTTCTTGACCGTGGTCGGCTTCATATTCGCCATCGGCATTATGGAGCTGAGGAGAAAGAACAGATGGCATTGAGGAACCCTCTGAAAAAGGCCCTCACCCTTAATAGATCCAAGCTCCCCGGCCCCTTGAAGGGCCGCTCCCGTTCGGAGGTACCGAACGTCCGTCTGCCCGAGCCCGAGCGGCTGGCCGCTGGACCCGTCAAGCTGAGGGTGCCGAAGACGGTGTGGCGGAACAGCGAACGTTACCTGGGCCTTATTGCAGGTTTCTTCCTGTTCATCGCCCCCTTCGCCGTGTTCACCAGGCTGGCATACGCCATAGCGGGGTCAACTGATGAGGCGACGATACATTCGATATGCTACAAGCTGCCGATGGAGCTGCTGATCAACGGATCGTATCCAGCGAGCATCGGCCCCATCGCCGTCATTACTATAGGAGCCATCCTGCTGGTCGCGCTCCTATTCGGCCCTCTGTTCTGCGGGAGGCTGTGCCCGGTGGGGGCCATGAGCGAGTTCCTCAGCAGGATAGTCCCCATACCAGATCGTTACCGCATGCGCATCCAGAACACCAAGGTCACCGCCAGCCTGCGCTACGGCTTCCTGGCCGGGTTCATCATCGTCGGTTGGGCGATGGCCGGCCCGGTTGCCCAGTGCTCCTACGGGGTGGACCTGGGAAGGTTCTGCAGCCCAGCCTTGATGGAGTACATGTCGCTCGGCCTGTTCTCCACGGCCCCTGAGAACTTCTGGAACGCGGGGGCCGTGCTGACCCTGATGGTCTGGCTGCTCCTCGGTGGGATCATGATGGTCGGAGGCCGGGGATGGTGCCTGTTCTTCTGCCCCCTAGGGGCGATATCGGGCATATCCCATGCCATAGGTGCCAAGCTGGGCTTCTACCGCCTGGAGTACGAGGCCTCCAACTGCCGTAACTGCCGGAAGTGCGAGGTCAACTGCCCCATGTGGGCCATCGGGATGGATGGCAAGATCGAGAGGACGCTGTGCAACGGCTGCAGGGAATGCATCAACAACTGCTCCTTCAACGCCTACCGCGGCGCTTACGGGAGCACCGGGGAGAAGATCCACAAGAAGGTCAAGGGCGCGATATCAAGGGTCCGCACCGCGAGCGCCTTCGTGCTGGCTGCGGCCACGGCACCCCTTACATACGTGTTCACCGGCCCCTGTGCGGCCACGGGATGCGCCGCGTGCCCCCTTGGAGGAGCATGTGCCGTGACCATCCCCCTGCTGTACGGGGGAATGCTGCTGTCCCGGATGTCCACCAGGTTGAGGGCCGCCTTGTCATCGCTACGCACCCGGCTCCTGGGAGGTCGCCGGGAGCTACGTTCGGAGTGAAGCGATGAACGTCGGAGAGGTGCTTCTGGCAGCGGCGGCCGTGTCGGCCCTTGCGGCCAGTGCCGGCGGAGGCCTGTCCCTGGTTCATGGGGACCGGCGATGGGAGCAAATCTCGCGATACGGTGCCCTCCTATCATTGGCCCTGCTAACCGCGGTACTCTCCATCTTAGCCTATCTATTCCTCGCATCCGATCTTAGCACCGAGTACGTGTGGTCCCATTCGTCCGTCAGCATCGACCCGTTCTACAAACTTGTGGGAATGTGGGCTGGTGGCGAGGGTGGGCTCCTGCTGTGGGCGTGGTTCATGTCCCTCGCCTTGGCCGTGGAGACCCTCCTGGAGCGGCGACGGGGGCTCAGTAATAGGTTCTCTTCAGCATTCCGAGCTGCCGCTGGGAGCATGGTACTCCTCTTCGCCCTGATAGTCATGGCGGCCGACCTCTTTGCCTTGACCGGGCCTTCTGAGCTTGCACTTCATCCCGAGGGTCTGGGCATGAGCATGTCCCTGCAGACACTGGAGATGGCCCTCCACCCCCCCTTGGTTTTTGCGGCATACGCTTTCTGCCTGGCTATCTTCTCCGCGTCCCTCGCCCGCTTCCTCACGCTCGAGGACGATTGGCTGAAAGTGGCCCTTCCCTGGGCAAGGCTGGCGGGCCTACTTCTGGTCATGGGTATCGTGGTGGGTGCGGTGTGGGCCTACTACGAGCTCGGGTGGGGTGGGTACTGGGTGTGGGACCCGGTGGAGACCGCCTCCCTGCTGCCCATGCTTGCCGTAATGGCATTCCTGCATGCGCACCGGTCCCCCGCTGCCCGTCATTGTTATCTTTTGCCCTTCCTGGGCATGCTCTCCTTCGTGTACGTTCTCCTCTCCTCCTTCATAACTCGTACCGGCGGGCTGTGGGGCTCGTCGGTGCACACTTACGGAAGCTCGGTGAGCGGCTCCATGGCATCCCGCTTCCTGACGGTCCTAGAGGGGGACAAGAGCGTCATGGGCTTGTTCATCGTCATAGTGCTCCTCCTTGTCCTCGGTTCCGTCCTCAGCTACCGTATGTCGAAGAGAGTGCGCACGCGGGTCGAGGATGGCACCATGGGCATGGTAGCGCTCCACATGATGTTCTCCATCCTGCTGTTACTGCTACTCGTTAAGAACGCCGGTCTTGACCAGGGGGACAACTTCGTGGAGTTCACCGAGAAGACCGCATATTTGCTAGCGATCATGCTCATAGC
>MVRB01000206.1 GCA_002067635.1 Methanomassiliicoccales archaeon PtaU1.Bin030
GACCAACGAGCTCTCGGAAAGAACGCTCCGTACCTGGTCGTACGTCCGGCGGAAGTGCTCCTGGTCGTTGATGTTGCCCGGCTCTACGGTAATCGCCACCGGTACGTTGACCGGTGGCGCCAGCTGCGCCACCCCTAGCGTCACCTGCTTCTTGTCCGGACGATGATCCCTTGAATAACCGTACTTGGCCAGCGAGGCCAGATCGCCGTAGTACACGATGGACGTCCAGTCCATGAGCACGTCCGTACTTGGAACGTCCAGAAGCTTCAGGACGCGGTCCTGAAGCTCCCGGACGATACGCTCCCTGTTACGTCCTAAAGTCTCTACAGCGCGATACAACGCTTTCACGTTGAACGACGGCAGATCGTAGTGCTCGCGGACCTCCGGACGGTTCAGCCACTCGCCCGCACGAAGAACACTGAAGTTATCTCCCAGCTTGTACGCGAGCATGCCGCGGACCAAGGCATCCAGCGAGATGCCTCGGTCCTTGTGCCGGCCGATGACGGCCGGCAGATCCAATCTTTCATACCAATCATCGACCATCAGCATGCTGCCGATGGAAAATGACTTATTGTCGTTCGGCGTAAGCTGAGATGTCCTCAGCTTTGTTTGTTTCCACACAACTCAAGCGTGAGTTGAGGACACTTTTTATTACTCTCTGTCCTCCGCTTTTCAGCGGAGGCCAGCATGAACGTCCTCAACAAAACGAGATCTATTTAATTCAGCCCATTGTCAAAATCAAGTTATATTATAAAAATGATTACAAAACTTATGAAATTACATAAAAAAAATATAATAATGGGTTTGTCTAGGTGTAGCTGTGCATCCCCGAGTTGTACGTGCACTGTTTAAAGTCGTCGTACCATAGGCCGTTGAAGTGGCAGAATGTCACTGCCCGGTTCTCGTTGATATAGAACGTAGCACCACTTGAAATCCGAGTTACCATACCTGGATTCGCACAGTAGGTAGAATGGGCTACCAGTTTACTTTCATCTAGGTTGTGCCACCAGTCATATATTCGTGCGCCCATGTTACAGTTATTTACCAATACAACATCCTGGACAGTGTACGACCATGCGGCATTAATACCAATTGTCATTCCACCGTCAGATAAGTAGCTGAAGCCAAGTTCGATGCTAGTCGTTGACTGCCCCTGTGAGCTCTGATCGAAATCATAGCGTACATTCTGTTGGCCTGAATAGGCTACATTTCCTCTGATGACTGAATCGGAGGTAGAATATCTATTGGGGTCCCACTTCGGAACTGTTTCAAGATAGAAATCGCTCATCCAGAAATCGTAGGTTGTGGTTTGGTCGTTATTGAGTTCATAGTGGGCGTTGACTAAGTTTATCCATCCGCGCGTATGTTGATAATACAATTCAAACCAATCAGCACTTTGCCACTGTGAGTTCCAATTGAACCTCCCAAGCTCAAAAGGGGCGTCTGTTTGAAGGACAGTTTTGGAGCGGACATCCACTTCTGTTGGATCGATTTTCTCTCGAGGAGACATTCCCATGGCCTTCTTCACACCCCAGTTGTACGCGGTACCAATCACTACCTCCGTGACGTCTGTCTTACCGTCTTTCTCACATAATATATTGCAGCTACTCGTACCTCCACCAACGGGATCGTATATGTATCCATAAGCATCACATCCAGGATCCAGAGCCCGGGACAGGTCGTTCTTCTCCAGGATAGATATAAGGATATCGGGGTCCGCTCCAATTGTGACCACCGGTATTCCATAAAGGATTATATTCTCGATTCCATCATTATACACGGCCTTGTCTGTCTTCTCAAGCCACGACTGATCTATCAGTACCACATCGCTGTTCAATATTCCCTGATCATTTATTGAGCTGACAGTGGTGGCTTTTGATGTACTCTGGGTCAATCTACTGAAGTACTTCGCCTCCTTGCTTTCGTCGACCAACACTATAACCTTCTTATCGGTGAAGGCAAAGTTTTCGGTCGGTTCGGTTACAGTTGCACTCTCCTCACTGCTCAACGCACTAACTGTGATGGGTATAGCTACCGGGACCAACATCACCAATGTGGCGAGCAAAACTAAATACCATTTTTCTTTATTCATTTACTTTTCCCCATGGAAAACCAAGAAGAGCGTGTCCGCTAACGAGACGGTGTTTGTACTATCCCCCCCATTTTAGAGTCCTCGACCTTCTCCGAATTTCCAAAAAGGTAAATGATTAATAAAATAAATATGTTTTCCTAGAACATATATTGATAATGGTAGAATGTGCCTCAGCTATTATCTGAACGTAAGAGACTGATCATCAGCGAGGCACCTCCGAGGACGATGAATCCTGCTGCCACTGAGCCTATTATGTTAGCCCAGTACAGCTCTCCAGTAGTGAACGCATTGTTACCAATGGTGTAGCCGATGAATCCTATCGCGAACCCTACCACGATCGAAATAATACCGACCATGAAAAAACTAGACCTTCCCCTGAAGTTCATAATATGAGATAATCCTAGGAATATATAATTTTAGCTATGCGATAAAATACCATGAAATATTCTGATCGACCATGAAATGAATAATGACTCTGTTGCTAAACTAAGTCCCATCGAAATTCTCTTTTCTAGCCAGTAAGAACAAGTTGAAGATCGAGAGCTTTGCCTGCACCTCGTTTTTCCGGCCGATCTCGGTGCGACAACGAAGACGATAACCGAACAGACGCTGGATCATGCTGAATGCCGTTTCAGCATGATTGCGCTTGCCGTACAGAGCCGCAGCACGATTCGGCCAGTGCTGCCAGAACGACACCATCTTCTGATAGAACGTCTACCGTTTCGCAAAATGACGAGCGTTCTTCTTGATCCCGTGCAGCGGCACGGCCCCATGTAACCCGGCAGCGGCCAGTCACACTTCTCCGTGATAAGCGGAGTTAGCCAGACTCCGCTTCACCCGTATATTTGTAGGAAGCTTTTTCTAGACGTCCCCGAACATCTAGCTGTCGTGCACTTTCAATCCGGTCAGCGAGTAGCCGAGCACCAGGAACTTGTCCACCTCGATAGCTGCGTGTATACTAACCCAGTCCTGCTTCGCCTTGAAAGCGTTGTCCGTCTCCCGCCACGACCCTTCCAGCCGCTGAAGCCGGAAGCGCACGTAGCAATTGATTAAGAACGAACGAGAAGAAGCGCTTCCACAACGCCAGCCAGCGTTGGCTGGCATTTTTCCTCCACAGCACCCAGTGGTCCGGAACATCTTCCACGTCGAAGTAGTTTGCCAGCAGTACCGGGAGACCTTCAGTCTCCCTGAACGTGGCATCGAAGAGCTGGCGAAAGAGGAAGGCGATCATTAGATCGCGTTCGTGCACTGGCGGTCGGCCAGTACTCTTCCGCCGTTACCAGTACGCGAACTCGACCGCGTCCTTTCTTATAGCTTTCAGCGACAGGCGTGACTTGTTCACCATCACCTCATCGTACTCACGCTGCTCGCTGAGCAGCGAGTCCAGGTCGATGGCGAAGGTATCGACCTTCGCCTGACCGGTAAAGTTGAATATCTCGCCCGGTATTATGACTTCCGTGGCTTCCAACTTTTGACCTTCCTAAGCAGCTGGCAATAGGTTGGACCACACTTATTTATTTTGATAACAGTATTGATAACAGAGCATAATTTGGTTCAAAAGCCCTTTTCAGCGTTTAGCTACATAGTCAGTTTAGCTACATAGTCAGAAATGGTTGAAGACACCTTTTAATCTCTCGCGGCCCTCCGCTCAAGAGCGAAGGCTAGAATGATTATCCCGTTTAATAATGAAAAATTTTTTCGACCCATTGACGAAGTCAAGTTGCACCGAGAGAAAAAAATCATTTCCAAGTATGCTGATCGTTCGAACATTTTGTGTTCTCCCAAGATGAAGAGGTCTAGAACTTTTTTATGGTATGGCAGCCCTCTGAGGGTCCGTGCAAACTTTCTCTTTCATCGCCAGAATGCCAGACGATCCCGGTGCCCTTCACCGCGCCGCGAAGATCATCAAGAGCCATGGTGGCAACATACATCGGGTCGATTACGACCGGAGGATCGACCCCCACATCGTCTTCTTCCAGGTGGACGCGGAGGAGGGGGCCCCGGAGAAGATAACTCAGGACCTGCAGGCCATCGGTTACCTTCAGACGTCCCTGGCCACGCTCCGGTTCCTCAAGTTCTCCGTATATTTACCGGATGAGCCGGGCATGCTCTTCGAGTTCCTCAATTACACGACCGGGGCGGGCGCGAACATCGCGTTCCTAGACTTCGATGACAAGGGAAAGCATCCAGGGCAGCTCACGGTCTCCCTCACTCTGGACAATGACGGCGTCGCCGACCGCCTCCTCACGGAGCTAAAGGCCCGCTGGCGATTGGAGATCCTGGAGTATGACGGCACAGGCAAGAAGCTGGATGACACGGTCTTCTACATCCGTTTCGCCCAGGAGCTGCGGGAGATCATCGGAATGGACGAGGATTTCCTCATGCGCCTTCTGCACGACTCCAACCATATCGCCCAGGAGCTGACCTCGCTGGGACGCGACCCTCACATGGTGTTCGAGTCCATACTCAAGACCGGGCGTACCTTGAGGCAGACCACGGGGATCGGGTTCTACTCCGTTGTCCAGCAGGTCCCCCTGAGAACAGGGGGAACGCTGTACTGCTTCCAGCTGCCCTGCGGTGGGTCGGTCTACGTTCTAAGCAACCAGGGGCGCATCGCCATGTTCGACACGGGCTTCGGCATCTACCACCGCGAGATAGTGGAGATGCTAAGCCATTACGGCCTGGACCCCCGGGAGATAGAGGGTCTCTTCATCACCCATGCAGATGCTGACCACTCAGGGGGCGCGGCCTTCTATGACGCACCGGCATACCTCCACCCCGGCTCGGTGGACATCATTCGGGCGGCGAACCGAGCCTACGGGTCGCAGATGCAGGGCTCCATCCTGGGCGAGGTCTATACCAAGCTCATCAACCTCTTCTCCATGTTCAACCCACCATCCAAGGTTCGCCTCATATCCACGGAGCCCAAGGGCTCCCGCATGGGCCTGCCCATCCTGGAGGAGGTGGAGATATGCGGGCTGAGGTTCGAGATACTGGAATCGCTGGGCGGGCACCTGCACGGGCACGTGTTCTACCTGTGCGAGGACGAGGGCCTCCTGTTCACCGGCGATTGCCTGATCAACTTCGACTCCCTCACCCCGGAGATGGAGGACTTCGCCTCCCTGGCCAAGAACCTCATGACGACGGTCAACGTGGACTCGGAGAAGGCCAGGGAGGAGCGCAAGGACCTCATGAACATCGCTCGGGAACTGGACCCGATGCTCAAGGCCAGGGGCTCGCGGCTATTGGTGTGCGGCGGTCACGGGGCCATATCCACGCTGGAGGCCGACGGGCTGCACACCTTCGGCGAGATGAGGAGATACGACGTGGCAGACCACTATCAGGTGAAATAGGCGGCTAAGGCCCTCACCGGGCGGCGGGAAGGTTCACCACGAACCTCGCCCCCATGTTCCTGTCGCCTGCAATGCGGTCCTCCACCCAGACACTACCTCCGAAGCCCTCGACGATGCTCTTGACGAGGTGCAGCCCCAGCCCTCTGCCGGTGGTGCTGGGGCTCCCCCTCTCGAAGCGGTTGAAGATCCTGGACTTCATGTCATCCGGGATCCCGCAGCCGTTGTCCTCCACCACCACACGGCAGGTGTCCCTGCCGTTGAACAGGGTGCGTTCGGCCCTGACCGCCACATGGACTGGATCGGGGGTGTACTTGATCGCGTTGTGGATCAGGTTGCTGAACACGTCACGTAGGAGCTCATTGGCTTCCACGACGAGCCCTGCCATGATGTCCGTGTCGATCACCACATTGCGGCCCGGCGTCTGCCGCCCGAAGGTCACCGCCTCCTCCAGAAGCTGCCCCAAGGCCACAAGGTGATGGTCGGCCTTCCCCTTCTCCAGGATCTGGAGCTTATGGATGACCTCGACCAGGTTGCTGACCTCGTTGAGCATGCGCTCGGCATTGTCCAGGTAGGCACCTCCCTGTAAGCTGGCACCCGCCCTTGCGCGGTACAGCTCCAGATTCCCCCTTATGGCCAGGTTCAGGTTGTTCACATCATGGGACAGGACATCCAAGTAAAGCTCCAGCTTCTCCTTGGCCTCCACTATCTCCCGCTCCGCGCGGAGGTGCTCGGTGTAGTCCTGCATGGTGGTGACAGCTCCCAGGACCTTCCCGTCCTCCCCCTTCACCGGCACCGTGGTGATTATGACCGTGGCCAGCGTGGAGTCGGGCCTCTTGATGTCCACCATCAGGCCTACCGTGGTCTCTCCCTTCCTGATCGCTCGCTGCACGGGCCACTCCTCCGGCTTTAGTGGTATACCAGTGTCCGGCCACCAGCCGTCGTATCCAGAATGCTCATCGATCTCCGTGGTGGGCGCGTTCCCGCCCCATATCTCCTGGCGGGTCTTATTGCTGTTCTGGATGCGACCGGCATCGTCGACTACAAGTATTCCTATAGGAATGGTCATGAGAAAGGTCCCCAAGCAACCTACGAGTGAAAACCAAATGTGACGAGGTAGGACGTTAACTTTTCCTATACAAATAGGATAACACAAAAAATATTTTTGACGAACGGACAAAGGGACCGCATCAGGGTACCCAAAGCCACCAATCACCTCTGACCCCGCTCCTCACCGCCCGGTTGAAGGAAGCCTGGATGCCCAGCCGCCGGCGGTTCGTCCAGTAGTAGAACGTCAGGAAGAACAGGGTGGCATCGATGAAGTAGGGGCTGCGGCGGGGACCGATTACAAAGCGGGCGTCCGTGCGCTCCATGAACGGTGCAACGAACCTCCCCTTTCCCAGGGTGCACGCGGACATGCACACGGTCTTGTTGCGGAAGCAGTTGACGGGGAACTCCGAGGCGTTGATGGAGCCCCGCGGCAGGAGGAAGTTCGGCTTCTCCTCGTCACCATGCCCGGACATGTGCACGATCTTGAACCGCCTCATGAACGCCCGGTCCTCGAGCATTTCCAGGAGGTCGCTCTTGTTGGAAACGGTGTGCATCTCGAAATAGTCCGTGCTGGCCATCTCCAGGACCTCGCTGAGCATGGCCCCTTCGGAGGGGTCCTGGTACTGAGGGATGCTCTCGATAATCAGGACGCTGCGCCGTTCCACATCACGTGTACTCCCCGGCCAGGTAATCAATCTGTCTATCCGCCTCTGCTACCGGTTCGTCGTGCCTCGCCATCCAGCGGCAGACGGTGGTAAGTCTGAAATATCTTGCGTGGCATGCTCTAGCAAGCTTAGGCATGCCCTGCCCGCTGGGTTCGCCGCGAGCGAACGCCACAGGTACCGGATAGGTGATGATGTGAGATACTGGGACCCCCGGATGGAAGAGATGTCGCGGGCCGACCTTGAGGCCCTGCAGTTCAAGCTTTTGAAGACCCTGGTGTATCGTCTGTACTCCTTCTCCGACTTCTACAGTGCCCGTATGAAGATGGCCAAGGTGCACCCCGACGATATCCGTTCTTTGGACGACATCTCCAAGCTGCCGTTCATGTACAAGAAGGACCTCCGCGACAACTACCCCGACAAGATGTTCATAGGGAACCAGGAGGACCTCGTCCGCTACCACGTATCCTCCGGCACCACCGGGAAGCCTACCGTGGTCGGCTACACGCAGAGGGACCTGGACAACTGGTCCACCTCGGTCGCCAGGGGCCTGACCTCCATCGGTCTGGGGCGGAGGGACGTCATCCAGGTGAGCTACGGCTACGGCCTGTTCACCGGGGGCCTGGGGCTACATTACGGGGCGGAGAGGATCGGCGCTACCGTGGTACCCGCATCGGTCGGCAACACGGAGCGGCAGATAGAGCTCATACAGGACCTGAGGGTCACGGCAGTGGCATGCACCCCCTCGTACATGGTGCACATGTCCGAGGTCGCCCAGAAGATGGGCGTGGACATACAGAGGGATACCAGGCTGCGGACGGCGATATTGGGGGCGGAGCCCTGGTCCGAGGAGATGCGAACCCGCATACAGGAAAACACCGGCATCAAGGCCTACGACATCTACGGGACGTCGGAGCTCTCCGGCCCGCTGTTCACCGAGTGCACCGAGCAGAACGGCATACACATCTGGGGGGACCTTGCCTTCGTGGAGGTCATCGACCCGGACACAGGCGAGAGGCTGGGCCCGGGGGAGAAGGGCGAGCTGGTGATCACCATGCTCCAGAAGGAGGCCCTCCCCATGATCCGCTACCGCATCGGGGACATCACCTCCTACCATGACGAAGAGTGCCCCTGCGGCCGCTGCCACACGCGGATCTCACGAATAACTGGCCGGGTCGACGACATGCTCATCATCCGCGGCATAAACGTGTTCCCGTCGCAGGTGGAGTACTCGCTGATGTCCATCCCTGAGCTGGGGGAGCACTTCCAGATAGTGGTGGACCGCAAGGGTGCGCTGGACACCATGCTGGTGCGGGTGGAGCTGAAGAGCACGGCGTTCTCGGACAAGCTAGACGATCTTATAAGGCTCAAGGGGAAGGTCGTGCACGTACTGAAGAACGATCTGAACGTCGCTGTCGATGTGGAGCTGGTATCGCCGGGGACGCTCACTCGCTTCGAGGGAAAGGCCAAGAGGGTCTTGGACAGGAGGCAGATCTGATGAAGTACATAATCAAGCAGCTATCCATATTCGCGGAGAACAAGCCAGGGCGCCTGGCAGCTATCGCGGAGGTGCTGGAGTCGGAGGACATAAACATCCTTGCCTTCTCCATAGCGGAGGCCAGCGGGTTCGGTGTGGTCAGGGCCCTGGTCAGCGATCCCGAGAGGGCCCACCAGAAGCTCACGGACCTGGGCTACGTGGTATCCTCCACCGACGTCATCGGGGTGAGGATGAGGGATGAGCCCGGCGGCCTCAAGGAAATCGCCAAGATCCTGGGCGATGCGGACATCAACATCGAGTACGCCTACGCCTACTCCGGCCGCCCTGCAGCGGTCCTGATACTCCGTGTGGACCAGGTCGAGGATGCCATCAAGGCCCTCCTGGACGGAGGCGGACAGCTGCTGGAGAGGTCAGAGCTGGATTGATCCGGTGCCGCTCATCAAGCCTCGCCGCCTGAAGGAGGGGAGTGTGGTGGCGGCGGTCTCACCCTCCCTGGCGGGCCCATACGTCTTCCCGAGGGTCTATGAGCACGCCCTCTCGGTCCTGAGGGAGGAGCTGGGCCTCGAGGTCGTGGAGATGGAGCACACCAGGAAGCCCAACTACTACATCCGCCTCAACCCCCACCTGCGGGCCCAGGACATCAACGATGCGTTCAACGATCCCGGGATCGATGCCGTCCTCGCCACCATCGGGGGTGATGACTCCATGCGCGTACTGCCCTACCTCAGGACCAATGAGATCCTGAAGAGGCCCAAGGTGCTCATGGGCTTCTCGGACACCACCACCCTGCTGTCATACCTCTCCTACAAGGGGATGGTGACATTCTATGGCCCATCGCTGATGGCGGGGATCTGCCAGATACGCCACTATCCCAAACAGCTTCAGCACATCCGCGACATGCTTTTCGACCCCCGGCCGGAGTACACGTACCAACCCTCCAAGTACTACAGCGAGGGATACCCTGATTGGTCGATCGACGGTTCCATCGGAAGGATATCCAAGAAGAAGCGCGCGCCCAAGTGGAAGGTGCTTCAAGGAGAGGACAAGGTCACGGGAACCCTGTTCGGGGGTTGCATCGAGGTCATGGAGATAATGAAGGGTAGCCCTTACTGGCCTCCCCACTACTTCTGGGCCGACAAGGTGATGTTCATGGAGGCCTCGGAGCAGATGGTCTCCCCCGTAGCCATGAAGCAGATAATGCGCAACTACGGGACGATGGAGGTGTTCGAGAACGTCTCCGCCCTCCTCTTCGGGAGGTGGCGAGGCTACACCTACCAGCAGCGAATGGAGGTGGAGCGGATAATAAAGAAGGTGGTGGCCGAGGAGTTCGGTCGACCGGACCTGCCGATCATCATGAACATGGACTTCGGCCACACCGATCCGCAGATGATACTCCCTCTGGGCGTTCGGGCCGAGGTGGACCCCTCGGTCCCATCACTGACGCTGAAGGAGCCCCCCCTCCTGTAGGCGATTGCTTCTACCTCGCCGAGCTGAAAAAGGGAAACTATTACT
>MVRB01000207.1 GCA_002067635.1 Methanomassiliicoccales archaeon PtaU1.Bin030
AATATTTCGGTACGTCTGACCTGTCATGAGAGCGGGGCATCGGCGAGGGCCTTGAACGGGATCACGTCAAGCCTTGCTGATGTAGCGAATCCAGATCGATCGAGAGGACGGTACGGGGGCAGGTGGTGAGAACGCCTCCCCGGTCGTTCAATTTTTTGATATCGTCGAGCACGACGTGCAGGGAAGGGTGATGCAGGGCATCATGGAGCTCTCAAGAGTACAGTAGGACCAGACCTGACATTTTAATATTACACCCATCTTTAAAGTGAACGGAAGAAGTGCTATGGCATCGGTCGCAAAGGTGGTCAAATCGGAGGAGGAGTGGAAGAGGTTGCTGGGACCGGAGCGGTACAGGATACTTCGCCAGGACGGGACCGAGCCCGCGTTCCACAACCAGTTCTGGAACAATCATGAGCCGGGGACCTACGTCTGCGGGGGCTGCGGCAATCCCCTTTTCTCATCGGACGACAAGTTCGACTCGGGGACCGGATGGCCGAGCTTCATCGCGCCCATCGATAAGAACGCGGTGAAAGAGCGGTCCGACCGCAGCTACGGGATGGTCCGGACGGCAGTGGAGTGCGCTCGCTGTGGCGGGCACCTCGGCCATGTGTTCGATGATGGCCCCCGTCCTACCGGTAAGCGCTACTGCATGAACTCCGGGGCCATGGACTTTCACCCTCGCTGACGCGTAGGACCGGGGAAGAGCTTCACGACCACCTCGTGCAGGTCGGTGAACGTCAGGTGGTCCTTGCCCGCCCTCTCCAGCTCTCGGTCCAGGACCGAGCCGCGGACCGCGAACGCCATGTCGGCCGCCATCGCGGCCCACCGGTCGGATGTACCATCTCCGATGTACGCCACCCGCTTGCCGGCAGCATGCTCCTTGAGAACGTTGTCCTCCTTGAAATTATGCGCCTGGCTGAACTGCTTGGGAGGGAACAGGAACCTCACCCCATCGTGGGTATCCACGACCTCGGGGGCCACCAGCTCTACCTTGTCCCTCCAACCGTAGGGTCTCAGGAAATGCCGGATGTAGAAGTCCATCCCTGCGCTGGTTATTCGGAAGGTGACGTTGTTGAAGAGGCACTTCTCGACCAGCTCCTCGAACCCTGGACGGGGAATGACCACCCTATCCAGCTCCCCCAGCATCTCGTCCCTGGACAGTGAGATCATATCGAACTGCATGCTCATGCACTCCTCGAGGGTAATGATCCCCTCGGCCACGGCCCTCTCGAGGGCCCTCCAGTCCCCTTCGGCATGACGCTCCAGTATGTACTCGGCGGTGTCGATCAGGGAAATGGTCCCATCGAAGTCGCACAGCACACTAAGGTCGTCAACATCCCAGGGACCCCTCACGCCAGCACCTCCATTGACCTTTGCTGGTACCTGCGCATCATGGCCGGACCTATACGACCTCATCCTGGATTATTCTTTGGGGGCCATCGCCCCCCAGACTGGATGATGTGAACACGGTCCCCCTTCCATCGTGGGCAGGTGCGCGGCCGCCCCTTTGGAACGCCACCAGAGGCTCGCAAAGAGAGGGACAATGACCGTGGAATCGGCATCAGGGTGCAGGCGGCCGACCTCTCGCGTTCTCCCCGGAAGGCGACGGTGATCCGCCTGTAGATCGCTCCGGGAGTTTAAGGGAAAGCCCGCGCCCTTCCTTTCTCTCCCAGCCTGGCTCAGTCCCTTTCCCTTCCGATCTCCAGTCATCTGGCACGTGCTCGTGCCGTAATGCGAACAAAGGATTTGTGGACATTAGGCTCATGAGCATCCGACCGCAGCAACGGCGCATGGACCCACTTCAAGGGTCGCGTTGGGACCTCCGCCGATATGCCGAAAATATAATGGCCTGGAGCGAGGGTTTATGTCCCGAAATGTTGCTGGGGGGCAACAATATTGATGGGAAGCCCCGATTCCCGATCGGGGCCAAGGAGGATGCACATAATGGTTAATTTGAACAATGACCAGCCCCTGACGGGATCAGAGGCTGACCAGCATTTAATTGGAGATCACATAGCCCTAATCTACGAGACCCCAGAGGAACGGATATCGGCGGTCACACCGTTGATACGAGTAGGTCTGGAGAAGGGTGAGATCTGTTTATACATCTCCAACGAGGAGGACGACACCGACATGGTGGAGGCGCTGAAGGCCGAGAACATCGATGTGGAAAAGGCCATTGGCAACGGAGGGCTCATCCTCACCCACAAGAAGGAGATGTACTTCAAGCGGGGTTACTTCGATCCCGATTGGACCATGAAGGTCATCGGCAACGTTGCCGAGCTTGCCAAGTCCTACGGGTTCACGGCCATGAGGATAATTTCCGATATGACCTGGACCCAGGAGAAGGTGGCCGGGGTGGAGAAGTGGCCTGAGTACGAGGCCAAGCTGAACGTGTTCAATCCCGGCATGTCGCTGCGTATCATTTGCCAGTACGACCGGAGGATATTTTCACCATCCTCTCTGATCGTCGCCTTGCACGCCCACCCCCGGGTGGTCTCCGAGGGCTCGATAAACAACAACATGTTCTATGTGCCCACGGACAGGCTGCTACGTGACGACTACTCGGAACTGGAGCTGGAACGCATGCTCGATAGCATTCGCCTCCACAACAGCGCCGAATCGGACATCCAGAACCGGGACCAAGCAATAGAGGAACTGCGCCGCCGTCTTAGCGAGGAGAACGCGGCCCGTAAATCGGCAGAGGAGGATCTGGATAAACAACAGACAAGGTTCAACGATCTTGCGGAGCGGTCCTCGGACTGGTCCTGGGAATTGGACGAGAACGGTATCTATACATGGTCCTCGGCGAGGGTCAAGGACATGCTGGGCCTTCTTCCCGAGGACGTCGTAGGCCGCTCTCCCATGGACCTCATGACCAAGGAGAGCGCGGAACACATCTCCAATATCCTCACTAAGACCATGGCTGCGCGAGTCCCCATAACCGCCCTCGAGAAACAGGCCAAGCACCAGGATGGCCGCACAGTATACCTCGAGATGAACGGTATGCCCCACTTCGGCCGCGACGGCAAGTTCCTGGGGTATCGAGGCATCGACAGGGACATAACCGGGCGGATCACAGCCAAGCAGGCCATCGAAGAGAGCCACAAGAGGGTGGAGGAATCCTTGGCCAAGGTGCAGGAGCGGGACAGTCGCATCGAGGCGTTGGAGGTC
>MVRB01000208.1 GCA_002067635.1 Methanomassiliicoccales archaeon PtaU1.Bin030
TTGGCGGGTCCGTACCGTGGAACTTTATGGCATTGCTCAGGAGGTTGGTCACCAGCTGCACCATCTGGGCCTGGTCCGCTATCACCGTCGGCAGAGGTTCGGAGTGGACCTCTGCATCCATCTCCAGTATCGAGAAGTGCATGTTCTCCCTGACGATCGACAGGACCTCGTTCATGTCCACGGGGTTGAACTCCTTCGCCTTCGTATCGATGCTGGAGAACTGCAGAAGGTCGTTCACCAGCTGCCTCATTCGCTCCGCGCCGGAGTTGACGTACATCATGTACTCCTTGGCCTTCGGCTCAAGCCTATCGCCGAACTGCTTCTCCAGCAATGACAGGTACGCCGTTATCATTCTCAGAGGCTCCTTCATGTCATGGGATGCGACGAAGGCGAACTGCTGGAGTTCGGCGTTGGACCTCTTGAGTTCCAGCTCCGTCCTTCTACGCTCGGTGATGTCCATGAAGGTCCCCACGGCACCTATCCTCAAGCCATCGTCACCGGTGATGGGCGCGGAGCTTACTAACAGATGCCGCACCTCGCCGTCTGGCCACACGATGTCCATGTCCATGTCCACAAACGTCTCACCGTCGAGGGCGGAGCGGGTGAGCGGAAGGTCCCGGGGCGGGTACGGCCTGCCATCAGGGTAGCAGAGCTGCAGGACGCTATGCGATTCGAACCCCTCGCCGTACGGCACGGGCCGGCGGTAGAGAGCATCGGCCCGCCTGTTCGTCATGAGGACCCTGCCCTTATCATCGGCGACGATGAGCGCGCCAGGAGCGTTGTCGATGACCGCCTGTAGGCGTGCTCTCTGCTCCTCCGCCTGGCGCTGCGCCTCCTTCAGCTTCGAGATGTCGACGAATGTGGTGGCGAACTGACCCTTCCTCGGCCTGAAGGCCGACACTTGGAAATACTTCTTCATGGGCTCGAAGTAGGTATCGAAGAAGGTCGGTTCACCGGTCCTCTCGACCTGAGCATACGTTTCCAGAAAGGGTGCCTCGCCCGTACCGTACAGCTCACTGGCAAGCGCTCCGATGGCCTTCTCCCGGGGTATGTCGGTGGCCCGTTCGAACGCGGGATTGACGTCCACGATGCGGTAGTCGCGTGCAACGCCATCCTGGTCGAGGACAAGCTCGTGAAGAGCCATGCCTTCGTTGCTGGAGGAGAACATCGAACGGAACGTCATCTGGCTCTCCTTCAGCGCCTCCTCCACGGTCTTGCGGCCCGTTATATCGACGCATATCCCGATCATCCTGAGGGGTTGTCCCTGGTCATCGTACTCGCCCTGCCCCAGCGCGTTAACCCAAACTACCTCGCCATCACCGCGGACCACCCGGTACTCGTTGTCGAGGAAGGTATGGTCCCGCAGCGACCGCTGGATCCTTTCGTTCGCTATCTCGACATCATCCGGGTGCACTACAGAGTTCCAGGTGTCGAAGTTCGCCTCGTTGCTGGCCTGGTCGAGACCAAATATGTGGTACATTTCCTCTGACCACTCGATCTTGCCAGTGGTGACATCCCAGTCCCACACCCCTACCCGTGCCGCTCTCTGGGCCATCTCGAAACGCTCGTTCAGGCGACGGAGCACATCCTCGGTCCTCCTCAGCTCGGTGACGTCATGACCCACTACCAATGCGCCTACCTGTTTCCCGTTCTCATGTCTCGATTTCACGCTGAAGACCGCGTTGATCGTCCTTCCGTCCTTGGCACCGATGGTGTACTCGACCGAGGCGTCACTGTTCTTACCCGACATCCTCCTCAGGATCTCCCGACGGAACCTCTCCCTATCGGGCCCTACCAGTAGATCGACGGGATCCATTTCCAGCAGCTCTTCCCTGGAGTAGCCCGTGAGATCGGACACGGCCTCATTTACGCTCGTCAGCCTGGGACCACGAAAGTCTATCTCAAAGATGGCGGTGGGGGCATACTTTACAAGGTGACGGTAGCTCTCTTCCCTGTCCTTGCTCTCTGTTATATCAACTGCCGTGCTCAGGACATGCTCCGTCCCTCCCACGTTCACGGTCCCGGGGTAGATCTTCAGGGTTAAAGGTCTCCCACGTTTGGTTTGTGCCCGCACCTCCCGTTCGCGTGCCCGTCCCACTACCGGCCTCTCAAGCTCGTTGCACCAGATCTCGGTGCTATCCACACCAAATATTTTCAGGTCCCCGACATGGCGACCTATGACCTCCTCGCGCTCGCACTCAAAGAGCTTGAGCCAGCTCTCATTCGCGTCGACGAGCCGGGAGTCGGAAGCACGGATGATGCACATGGCCGAAGGGCTGCTGCGAAACACCGCATAAAAGAGATCGGCCCTCTCCCTTAACGTCCTCTCTGCAGGCCCCATGCTTTCGGTGATGTCCAAGAAGGTCATCATGGCGCCCACATATTGTCCTGCGTCGTCGAAAAACGGTATGGTCGAGGACGAGATCCAGACCTCAGAACCATTCCGATGCCGTACGCGACATTCGGAGATGCCTCCCCTCCCCTGTCTCAGTTCCGTCAGCCAGTTCATTGAACCTAATACGTCCTCCGGGAACAGGAAGTCGGTGGCCGGTCGGCCGATCATCTCCTCCGCCGTATATCCCAGAACGGAGGCCCCCCGGTCGTTTATGTGGTCCGTCCGGTCCTTGGCATCCACCGTCCATATGCCCTCATCCGCTAGGGGTGTGATATGTCTGACGTTGCGGTAAAGGGGTTCGTTCATCGGTCCTTCCTCGGC
>MVRB01000209.1 GCA_002067635.1 Methanomassiliicoccales archaeon PtaU1.Bin030
ATGCACCGCGGATCGTAGTAGGCCATGTTCCGAGAGGTTTTCCTGGGCCGAGGTAGCAGCCCCTCCTCAGTGTAAAAGTGAATTGTGGATCTTGCGACTCCAGTAGCTTTTACGATCTCGCTGATGCGGATGAGGTCTCCCTTTTCTACATCCCCCTTCATAAAGGTCTGATGCGTATAGTGTAGAGTGATACTTAATACTTTTAATCAAGGGCGCATAAGGCACAGCTCGATAAAACATCTTCAATTGCTGGATCACCTTTCCATCCAGAATTATTTTGAAATTGTTTTGACCTCTTGAATACGGACTTCGATAGCGTGCGTTCTCAAACAATATTGGATTTTTATTCAACGATGTTGATGTTCGTCGGTCGAAGAGAGCCATATTTCGCGTGAGGATCGTGCTCCAGGCCGATTACCAAAATATTGAAAGGAGAAATAACGGTTATAATGGCCCCTCCCTTAAGGGGCACTCATGAACTGTCATTCGCCATCCTTGTCCGCAGCGAAGCCTTCCCCTCTCTATCCATCCCGGAGGCGGTATCAGCATGAATGACGAAATGACCGCCGTCATCCTCGCGGGCGGTGAAGGGACACGCCTCCGGCCGCTCACCAGCACCCGGCCCAAGCCTCTGCTGCCGGTCCTGGGAAGACCGTGCCTGGAGTATGTGATACGCGCCCTGGTCGACGCCAACGTGAGGACCGCCTACCTCACCTGCGGCTACCGCTCCCAGGACATGGTGGATGCGCTGGGCAGCGGCAGGCAGTTCGGCATCGACCTGCGGTTCGCGTTCGAGGACCGCCCCGCCGGAACGGCCGGCGCCGTGAAGCTTCTGGAGAGCAAGCTCAGCGGGACCATAGTGGTGGTCAGCGGGGATGTGCTCGCCGACGTCGACATACGCTCCCTGGTGGAGTACCACCATCGGAAGGGAGCCCTTGCCACCATGGCCCTGACCACCGTGGAAAAGCCCGAGGAGTTCGGAATCGTGGGCCTCGACGATGACGGCCGCATCGCACGCTTCAAGGAGAAGCCGAGGACGGAGGAGGTGTTCTCCAACCTCATCAATGCGGGCATCTACGTGCTCGAGGCCAGGGTGCTCGAGGATGTTCCACCGGGGGAGAAGTTCGATTTCTCCAAGCAGCTTTTCCCCAAGCTCCTGGAGCGATCCGAGCGGCTGTACGGCATGCCGTTGACCGGCCTGTGGAAGGACATCGGCAGGCCCCGTGACCTCCTGGAGGCGAACATCAGGATGGCCGCGAGGAAAGGATCGGAGATCGACGTGGAAGGGGCCCGCACGTGCGGCCCCATCGTGGCCACGCGATTCCGCGCCTACGGCTGCCGGATCGAGGGGCCGGCCTACGTGGGCGAGGGAGCGTCCATCGGCAGGGGGGCCGATCTATCCGGCTGCGCGGTAGGGGACCGCGTGGATGTCGGAGAGGACACCACCATCGCCGACTCCATGCTCATGGACGGATGCACCGTGGGTAAAGGCTCGAGTCTCTCCGGCTGCGTGATAGGCAAGGAATGCTGCATCGGCGATGACGTCCACCTGACAAATGTGCTAATGGGGGACAGGGTGCACCTGGACGGCCCGGTGGAGATCAGGGACAGGACCCTGGAGTAGGACCACCAATTGAAATATTTGGAGCCGAATAGGCGCGCATGAAGGTGGGTCTCGGCAAGCATGAGCTGCTGCTCATCGCCTCTGGCATCCTCTGGGGGACGTCGTTCGTCACCATCAAGATCGCCCTCAACAGCGAGGTCGACCCCATCTTCTTCGCTCTCCTGCGGTTCTTGGTAGGTACCGCCGCCATCATGGCCGTTGTGTTCTGGATGAGGCGCTTCGATGCCAAGGTGCTGCTGTACCCCCCGATAATATTCAACTCCTTCCTCAACGCCCTGTCCTTCGCCCTGCAGAACGTGGGAATGGAGTCCACCTCCGCCACCAACTCGGTGCTTCTGGTGAACACCAACATAGGCGTGGTGGCCATACTGGCCGCCATCTTCCTGGCGGAGGCCATCACTCCGCGCATCATCCTGGGCATAGCCCTCGGGCTGGTGGGGGTGCTGTTCATCTCCACCGACGGGGACCTCTCCGCGATCTACAGCGGGACCTTCTGGGGCAACCTCCTGGTGCTCGCCGCGGGATGGGTCTGGGCCGTCTACATAGTCGTTCAGAAGAAGGTCCTAAACCGGAAGACCGATGTGATAATGGTCACCGCGGCCATCATGGCCAACACCACGCTGTTCCTCGTGCCCATGACCCTTCTGTTCACGACCAGCTATGCCTTACCCGCCACAGGCTGGATAGCGGTGGTGTACATCGGACTGGCCTGCACCTTCGGCGCCAATCTCCTGTACAACGCGGGCCTGAAGGGGGTCAAGGCCAGCATATCCTCTGTCATCCTGCTCATGGAGGTGGTGTCAGGCATGGTGTTCGCCATGATAATCCTGGGGGAGATGCCCACCGCCATCACCGCCATGGGAGGGCTGCTGGTGCTCCTCTCCATACTGATCATATCCCTCGCCACGGGCGGCCCCATCAAGAGAGCCAAGCCTAGCTCTTGAACTTGGACAGCACTTCCTTGGCCCGCTCAGGGACATCGGCCGCGATCGCGATCTCCTCCACGTTCGAGCCCTTATTGCCTAGTATGTAAAGCGATTCAATGTTCACGCCGGACTTTGAGAGCAGCTTCGTGACCTTGGCCAGCTCCCCCGGTCGGTCGGGCAGGGCCACGATCTCGATCTCACGCTCGGCGAAATCCATCTTCGCCGCCTTCAAGGCGCTTCTGGCGCTGGCCTCGTCGTCGGTGACCACACGGATCATCGGCCGCGAGGAGCCCAGGTCGGTCGATATGCCGCGGATGTTGACCGCGTTCTTGGACAGCACCTCGGCGATCCAAGCAACATCCCCAGGTTTGTTCTGGACATAGACCTCGAACTCATGCGTCATTGTCCACATATTCATCGGGCCGGACTATTATAACTATGCAATAGACCATCAAAGTCCGTTGAACTAACCGCAACAAAGTCCCAACTCGTCCGCCCTGGTCATCGGGAGTAGTGACCCACGGCACATGATTGGACCGCATCGTTACGAGGTACGACACCATAGCTGGCGTATAGGCCGTTGTAGGTGAACGAGGAGTTCAGGGCGGATTCAATGGCGCTCCCGTCGGAGGAGACTATCTGGTAGGTAAGCTCCCCTGTCCACCAGGGGACATTGAAGGCAAGCACCTTCTCCAGGTCCCAGGCGAGGACCTCCTCGCTGGTGGAAAGAGGTGGCGGGCCCATGTCCCCGCCCATAACCATCACTGATCCTTTACCTATATGTATGACCCCTGCTGTCCCTAGCAAGCCGTCCCGGTCGTACTCGAAGCCGATGGACCGGCCTCCCAGGGCCTCCAGGTCCTGCAGCTCGAAGGCATTGTCGGGGGCAACGTATCGGAAACCCAAGGCGGTGGCCATCGGGGTGGGCCCCCCATCGACACCGCCATTGTAGGACAGCTCGGTAAAGTCCAGCCTCATGGTGGCATTGGGATTGCTTTCGTTGCTCTGGGAGTACATGAACGGTACGGAGCTCTCACCGACCCCTATCCAGAGCCCTCCCCTCTCCACCCAGTGCAAGGCCGGGGCGGCGAAGTAATCCGGGAGGGAGGTCGAGGGTCCGCAGATCAATATGGCCTGAGGATCAGAGAACACCTTAGGCAGGCTGTCGGAACCGATGACGGAGGACACAGAATCAACCCCAAATGATCGCAGCTCATTGTTGAGATGGTCAACCATGGTGTACAGCGACACCTTGACATCGAAGTCCAAGCTCTCTGTGATCAGGACGTAGATGTCCCCGTGCCCTATCCTATCGGCCCCCAATATCAAGGCCGAATAGCTCTGATCATAGTTTGAACATGGGATACGGTAGCCTAGGACCATGTGGCCAGAGCTAAGCTCCTCAAAGGAGAGGGTTGGTCTGGAAGGCTGTCCTCCGGAGAGGGCGATGCTGCTCACCATCAGGACCGCTACTAGAGCGGTCAGCGCCAATACGAGTTTATTCCTCATGTGACCGCCCCCTTAGAAATATCATCAGCCTCTTGGCCGGGTCCAGCTTCTCAGGGAGCAGAGCGAATGCCAATGCCCCGACCCCTATTACTGTAGGAATGATTCGCGCTCCTTCTGCGCTTATGCCCATGGAACCAGCATAGTAATCTACGACCACCTGATTGATAAGATCCGTCGGTACCGCCCCAGTGTAGACGGACAGTGGGTATAGGAACGCCATGTAGGACTGGAGGGCCAGCCAGAAGACCACGCCGACCACAGAAAGGGCGAATACTATGTGCTCGAAGCGGTGCTGATATAAAGAACACAGCAGAAGGAACGGAAGCGCCCACAGCAGATAGTGAGCATGAGTTACCGGCTGGAACAACAATAGCACCACGAAAACCGACATCGAGCCAAATATCATCTGTTCCTCATGCCGTTCATGGGACGACCTCAGCATCATGAAGACCCGGAGCAGTATGAGGAAGAGTATGAGGAACATCAGGTAGCTGGTGACCGTGTTCACAAGGGTAAACTCGTCCTGAGGAAGGGCAGAGCTCCCGTTGAATAGCACGTTCCCTGTTCGAAGCAGTCCCCAGATGTTGATGCCCCCCATGTCATTGTTGCTCATTCGACCGTTGATGAAGACCATCAGGGAGGGGTTCAATAAAACGGAGATAACTATGCTGGAAGCCCCTCCGATGGCGCCTGCGATGAACTTGATCGGGTTCTTGAGCCGGCCCATAGGATCATCTCGCGTTCTGTAGTTCACGATCACCTGACCTACAAGATAGGCGAAGCAGAAAAGGCCTAGGTAGAGCGGGTAGAGTTTCATCGATACTCCAAGGCCGACGGCCAGGCCAGCGCTTAGGTACCTTCGGCTGTACATGGCATAGAGGGCCAGCAGGGTGAGGAAAACGGCCAGTACATCGAAGTTGCCGTAGATTGATGATACGAAGATAACGAACGGATTGAGGAACCAAAGGATGAACACCCGCCTTCCGCTATCCTCGTCCTTGATCTTCCGGACGAACCGGTACAGAAGGACCCCGCAGAGATAGTCGGCCAAGATGAGCGGAAGCTTGTAGGTGAGGTTGAAACCGGGGGAAGTGACCGTGGGCACCACCATGTTGGTGACCCGCCCCACCTCCACCATGGAAGGTACGAACGTCACCCACTGAGTGGGGTCCGAGAACAATGCCAGTATGATGCTGAAGGGATACTCAATGAAGTTGAAAGCGGGCGGGTAGGAGTAGACCATGTGGCCATAGGGGCCCAGCCCGGCCAGCTGATCGACGATACCTTGGTAGAAGGGATAGGTATCATATGTCCAGCTGGTCCAGGGAGCGACAGCGATCCTGATGGCGAAACCCGCCATGATGGCCCAGAGGAGCATGCGGTCTGGGAAGAGGACATCCTTGATCGTGTGTACCAAGTTACCTGACATGCTCAGTTCGCTTCCTGGCCGGCCCCCCTCCATAATCTAGCATAGTAGATATATGAAACGGCCCGCCGTTCAGAGCAGGTCTCAGATGGTGATGAAAACAGCGGCGACAACGATCAGCAAGAACATGCTGATCAGCATGACCTGACCAGACCTCTTGAGGATAAACGTGTTGGCCAGAGCTGCCGCCACTTTCCCCAAGATACCACACTGGCGCAGGATCGAGGTTATCACCAGAGGGCTTAGCTTGGAGGCGCCATCCCTGCGGTTGCCGAACTGATATTCGACCTCCTTGATCGTAAGATCCTTCGGGACGAACTTCAGGAGGTCGAAAAGCACCTTGTAGCCCTTCCTCTCGAAGGATCTCCCATGCTTCTTGATGATATCCTGAGATTGTTTTGTGTGGCCTCCGAACAGCCCGCTCATTATGTCTTGAGGGTGGGGTTGCCGGTGAAGTCGCAGATAAAGATGTGCCAATGATTGGGCGGCATCGGAGGAGACCCTTCTCGATCCTTTCAAGGCCTGCTTATGATGCCTCTTCCCTATGACCATCCCTGCCCCCCGGGTGAGCTCTTGCATCATGTCCTTCAATATCTCTGGCGGATGCTGGAAATCAGCGTCCATGACAAGGTAGTAGGGGGTTGTATTCATGAGGATGCCATCGACCACGCTTGCGGTGAGGCCCCTATCCTTGCCATTACGCACCACGATCTTGACGTGGGAATTTCTACTGGCGATCTCCTCGACCGCCTGCACCGTCCCATCCTTAGAACCATCGTCCATGACGAGAATGTTCATACCAGGGTAGAGCTCAGTGAGACGACCAATCATCGGTCCAATGTTCTTTACTTCTTCGTACGTTGGGATGATTGTAGTAAAAAGCTCCCTCGTTGTAGACATCACCACGATCTCTGCCGTCCCTAAGTCCTCTAGCGGTTGTCGTTATATATCCTTTTCGATAATATCGTCCCCGCCCATTGTCTGGAAGGGAACAAATACCACTCCTGGATGCCATTGTTCAGATGATCTTTTAATCCATTTTTCAGAATAAACAGATATGCTGAAGCTAAGTCGGAAAGGGTAGGATGAACATAGCGAGGAAGCTCTCAGGAAGCTCACATTGGTTGACCGAAAGTCCTATAATGGCAACCCCATTTCCCCTCCAGATGGCCCGATTCACCTCCCTGTTGTCCATATCCATGCGTTCTGATGATATGGAACTGAGGAAGGTAGAGACCTATAGTGAAGGTCGTAAAAACCGAAAGTCCGAGTATAACTTCATGTCAAGATACGATGGAGTCTCCTTCCTGGTTGGTTTTATTGTAACCAGGCTTGACAGTATCGAGGGGAGCGGGTTTCCATGAGGGTTGCGGTCCTGTGCAGGAGGCTGGATGGAAAACCGAGGAACGGATTCGAGAGGTATGCGCACAACCTTGTTGCTGGGCTGAAGGGAGCGGGGGTAGACCCCCTGCTCCCCAACCAGGAGGCTGGCCTACCGATAATGCCCTCGGGATCGCTGATATCTCCCCCATATTATGACATATTACATCCTCTTATCAAGATACTTAGAGGCCAGCTCAAGGCCGAAGTATACCATGCGGTGACCGATTCCCAGGCCATCATATTCCCCTGGCTGAAGGGTAGGAAGATAGTGACCATGCACCATGTGGACAAGACCCCTGCTGATTCCTTGCCCGAGGCGGTCTTCAGGGCCTTTTACGGCCTGGGTACCAGGATAGCCCTTCGCCAAGCTGACAAGATCATCTGCATCTCCTCCCAGACCGAGCGGGAGGTCAGGGAAGCTTACGGGGTCTCTGCCGATCGAATAGTGACGATCCCCCAAGCCCTGGCACCCGCCTTCCGGCCAATTCCAGATGTGGTCAAGGAAGGTATCGTAGGGTACATAGGCGCTTTGAAGAAAAGGAAGAACGTAGAGTTCCTGATAAGGTCTTATGCCATCTATGTCCGCAAGGAGGGCGTTCCCCCGTTAAAGCTGGTGATCTGTGGAGAGGGAACTGACCGACCTTTCCTGGAGAACCTCTGCAGGGAGCTGGGGATATCCGATAAGGTCGAGTTCAGGGGTGAGGTCAGGGAGGAGGACCTGGTGGCAATGTACAATTCGTTCTCCCTTTTCGTTCTGCCAAGCCACCAAGAAGGGTTCGGTTTCCCCATCATCGAGGCACAGGCATGCGGTGTCCCGGTGTTGACTCTGCAAGGAGCTTTGATACCTGAAGAGGTTGCCACAACAACAGTGAGGTGCAAAGACGAGCAGGATATGGCCGACCAGATGGCGATGATGATGTCATCGCCAGAGCTAAGGGAGAAGGTCATCGCCGAAGGACTGCGTCATGCATCCGCTTTCTCAGTAGAAGAACTAGGCACTCGAACAAAGACCACCTATGGGTCGGTCTACGGGGACTGAAGGTCTTTTTCGGGGACCTTCTTCTGTCCGCTGGCCTTTGGGATTCTATCATGGGATCTGTTCAGACGGCGGCGCATGAAAATATCCATTGTTTCCATGAAAATGCTTTTGACCGATCGGAAACCTATGCGTCCCCCTAGAGGCCTGCTGAAATTGAGCTCGATGGGAGCCTCGACTATCTTAAAACCGTCCGAATCCGCGTTCACCAGCAGTTCGAGGTCAAAGGCGTAGCGATCCACTCTGCTCTTGTACATCTCCTTGATTAGGACCTCGCGCTTGGCCAGCTTAAAACCTGGCTGGGTGTCCGTTAGCTTCAGGCCGAACAGTGTTCGGACCATGATATGGTAGCCATAGCTGAGGAGCCTCCGCTTCGCAGGGTAATCCACTTTGGAATCAGGGTGACGCTTCGAACCGATCACCATGTCCGCCTCAGTACGCTCCATCGTCTTAATGAAAGTTAATGCGTGCTTAGGGTGGATCTCCAGGTCCGCGTCCATGAATATTATGAGGTCCCCCCTCGCCTTAAGGGTCCCCACCCTCAGAGCGTTGCCCTTGCCAGCATTTTGGCCGTAGGTTACAGGGACCACCTCAGGATGCACCATCGCTAGCCTGTTAAGCTCCTTCAAAGTATTGTCACTGGAACCATCATTTACGGCGATGACTTCGAACGGCTTTTTTAACTCTCCGAGAGACCTCAAGCACTCCTGAAGGTTCTTGTAGATACGGTCCCCCTCATTAAAGCAAGGGATGATGACGGAGATGAGGTAACTTTCATTAGATAAGTGCTGTCCTCTCTCGGGGACATCGACTGCGTCAATCTCGTTCAAAGGCTGATCCGCATCTTCGGAGGGAGCAGTGAACTCAACACTCCCCTCGAGGGCTTCAATATCATCTTCTACGATCATGTACGAGGCGTCCGAATTGGCAAATGCGTTTGAAGGGTATCAATGGAGATGTCCATTTATATTTTGCGGCTCCAAGGTACGATTTATGGATATCAGGGAAAAATGTCTGATGGCGGCTTCACTTTAACAGGGACTCGAAATCCTGTGCGCTTTTCTCCCAACTGAACCTTCGTGACCAATCCAGGGCATTAGCACTGAGCCTCGTCCTCATTTCATCATCGGAAAGCAGCCCATGTAGACCTTGGGCCATCGATGTCGGGTCCGGTTTGACCAGCAGGCCATTGTAACCATCCTGTATGGAGTCCCTCAGACCAGGTATATCGTAGCCAACCGCAGGTGTCCCCAAGGCGTTAGAGTCCGTCACCACCTGCCCCCATCCTTCTCTGACACCTGGAACCGCGATGACCCAAGAGCTGGCTACCAGCTCGTCTCGAAGCGTCCTATCGACATATCCTCGAAAATCCACATCCGGATACTTCACGCGCATTTCTTGCAGCAGGTACCCATCACCCACGACCGTCAATCTAAGTGTCGGAAGTTTGTCCTTCAGGATGCTATATGCCTCCGCCACATCCTGTGGCCGCTTGGCCTTCTTCAACCGACCGACGAAGACGATGGAAGGGTCCGACGTTTTCTTAGGCACAGCGTTCAATGTGTCCACATTCAGACCGTTTGGGACTACATGTACGTCCTTAAAGCCCAGTCCAAGGAGTTCGTTCTTCGTGGAATTGGAAACGGTGACGGTCATTATATCTCTATATTTTTTCAGCCAGTGATATTCGAAGTAGTGATAGCCTGCCCATGCAACGGGATACGGCATCTCATAATACCAGAACTCTCGGGCGAGCTGGTGTATGAGGGCAACAACTCTCTCGCCCCGGCGCACGAACCGGGGTGTCATGAATGGGACGGTGTTTATTTCATCGATTATTACATCGAAGCGTTCTGGACCGGTCTCGTAGAAACGCTTGGCTTGGCGGTAAACAGATAGCCGGTCTCCCCGACGCACAACCTTCACGCCGTCGATCTCCTCCTCGTTAGAACCCCCGGGGTACCCGCTGGTGAACAACGTGGCCTCGTGTCCCTTGGCGCAGAGGCGCCTCAATATCTGGTGAGTATACCACTCTGCCCCCCCACCAGCCGGGTTCCGGATGTCACGCCAATTAAAGCACAGTATGCGAATGTGCGCTCACCATGAATGGGATTGGGTCGGCGGTCTTATCTCTTTTGGTTGCCAAGGCAGCTACCAGCAAGCTCTAGAGGCCCGAAGCATATATTATAAATACAAATCGCTTTGTCGGTTCGACCTGGCCTAATCGAGCTCTTCTGGCTAAAAACCATGCAGGGCGAAGGTCAGGCCTTTCAGAAGGATGAGCATGCGAGTATTGGTGGTCGGTTCCAACGGTTTCATCGGGTCGAACCTCGTACGCCGCCTTAGGGACGACGGAAAGGATGCCATCGCCTTGGTCAGGCCTGGAGGAAACCTATCTCGACTTCGAGCACAAGGCATCCAGGACTATTTAGAGTGTGATATCAAGGACCTACCCAGCATCAACAAGGTGCTCAGAGAGGAACACCCCGATATAGTTGTCCATTTGGCAACCAGGTACGTGGTTCAGCACCGTCCAGAGGAGGTGGCAGAGATCACCATGACAAATGTCGTAGGTACCATCAACATCCTAGAGGCCATCAGGGCAGAGGGAAATATCGGCCTCATAAACACCAGCAGCTGCTTCGTATACTCTCCGAAAAACTCGCCTTTGTTGGAGTCAGACCCCTTAGACCCCTTCAATCTGTATGCCTTGACAAAGCTGCAGGCGGAGGAGGCCTGCCGCTTCTATTCCAGTCACTATGGGCTCGGTATAGTTAACCTCCGTTTGTTCCCTCCCTACGGTCCAGGTGATAATGCCAGGAAGATGATCCCTAGCTTTATCAGATCGTTACTAGCGGGAGCAGCTCCCATGATGACCAAGGGAGAGCAGAGGTGGGACTACATTTTCATAGATGATGTCATTAACGCTTATGTAAAAGTCCTCGATAGTTTTGAGGAACTATCAAAGAGGGGCTTCGAGAGTTATAATATCGGGACTGGAGATACAACATCAGTGCGATCGATCGGAGAAATGATACTGGAACTGATGGGTTCGAAGATCGAACCGCTGTGGGGGGCACTACCGGAACGGTCAAGGGAGCTAACTTACCTATGCTCCAACATAGATAAGGTCAAGAAAGCGATCGACTGGGCACCACTAATATCTTTACGGGAGGGGCTTATTTCCACGATCGAATGGCTCGAGAGAGAAGGAATGGAGGCTCATGCTCATGGCTGAGATAGAGGGAGTCGAGGTCAAGCAGCTCAGACGCATTCCTGATGAGAGAGGGACGATATACCATATGCTGCGCTGCGACGACCCCCTTTTCGAAGCGTTTGGAGAGGTATACTTCTCTACGGTCTATCCTGGAGTAATAAAGGGATGGCATCGCCACAAGAAGATGATATTGAACTATGCGGTCGTTTCAGGCAGTATCAAGCTGGTTCTGTACGACGATAGGCCCGGTTCAACGACTAAGGGCAATGTGATGGAGCTCTTTATCGGGGACAACAATTACTCCCTCGTGAAGATACCTCCCATGATATGGAACGGGTTCAAGGGCATAGGCACGAACATGGCCATTGTGGCCAATTGCTCCTCGATCCCCCACGATCCCGCTGAGATCGAGCGCATGGACCCCTTCTCGGAAACGGTACCATATCAGTGGGATCTTAAGCATGGTTGATATGACGTTCCAAGGGATGACAACATGAAGGTAGTAATACTGGCTGGAGGCATGGGTACCCGTCTCAGCGAAGAAACGATCATCAAACCTAAGCCGATGGTTGAGATAGGGAGCATGCCGATTCTCTGGCATATTATGAAGATTTACTCCTCCTATGGTCATACCGACTTCATCATCTGCCTCGGTTACAAGGGCTATATGATCAAGGAGTTCTTTTCCAATTATATGCTACACATGTCCGACGTGACCTTTGACCTCCGCAACCGTACCATGGAGGTATCCAGGGATGAGGTGGAGCCCTGGAGGGTCACCTTGGTGGATACCGGAGAGGATACCATGACCGGAGGCCGGATCAAGAGGGTAGAGCACATGGTGGGAGATGAGACCTTCCTGTTGACCTACGGCGACGGTCTGGCGGACATAGATATCACAAAACTTACTGAATTCCACAGGTCCAAGGAAAAGCTGGCCACAGTCACAGCGGTGCGGCCACCAGGTCGTTTCGGTGCGCTGGAGATCGGAGAGGGCGATATTGTTAAAAACTTCCATGAAAAACCGTTGGGAGACCGAAGCTACATCAATGGCGGTTTCTTCGTGTTAGAACCAGAGGTCTTTGACAGAATTAAGGGTGATGAGACCATATGGGAACGTGAACCATTGGAATCCCTGGCTCGTGACGGACAGCTGGCATGCTTCAAGCACGATGGATTCTGGTATGCCATGGACACAATGAGAGAGAAGAACCAGCTGGAAACACTCTGGTCAGGTGGGATTGCACCATGGAAGAAATGGTAGACGAAAACAGCCCGCTGGCCGTTTTCGACGGCAGGACCGTGCTGGTCACAGGCCATACCGGCTTCAAGGGTACTTGGCTATCCCTATGGCTGAAGATGCTAGGGGCAAATGTCGTGGGGCTGTCCCTCGCTCCCCCACCGGGAGAGCCATCGATGTTCGAGAGCGTCCGTCTTGAGCGCAAGATCACCCATATAATCGGGGACATCTGCGATCGGGAGCTGGTCAGAGAGATAATCCACGATCATCGTCCCTCCATCGTAATTCACATGGCAGCACAGACCCTAGTGAACAGGTCCTACAGGGAGCCTAGGGAGACATTCAACACCAATGTTCTAGGCACGATCAACATCTTGGAAGCCATTCGCATGGAGGGCGGAGTGAAGGCCTGCATTGTGGTCACCAGCGATAAATGCTACAGCAACGACGGCCGGGACCGGGCCTATGTCGAGGATGACTGCCTTGGGGGCAAAGACCCTTATAGCGCCAGCAAGGCTGCGGCGGAGATAGTGACCGCATCTTACCGCTGGTCGTACTTCTCCTCTCCAGATAATGCCATGGCCTTGTCCACGGCGAGGGCAGGCAACGTCATAGGAGGGGGAGATTGGGCAGAGGACCGCATCGTGCCCGATATCGTTCGAGGCCTTATCTCCGGTAAGTCCATATCCGTCCGCAATCCAGCCTCCGTCAGGCCCTGGCAGCATGTCCTGGAGCCTCTTAACGGGTATCTTCTATTGACGGCCAGGATGCTTCAGGATTCCGTGAGCTATTCAGGCCCCTGGAACTTTGGACCAGACCACCGCAACTGTACCGTCCAGGATCTCGTGGAGAGGTTCATAAGGTCATGGGGTAAAGGTACCTGGGTATATTCAGGCAGGGCTTCGGACATGCAGAAGGAAGCGCGCACGCTCCGGTTGGACAGCACCAAGGCCAAAAATGGCCTGGGTTGGAGGCCCCTATTGCAGCTCGATCAGGCGGTGGACCTCACCGTGGAGTGGTACAAGGCTGACACAACGAAGAGCTATGACATGGGCGATTTCTCGGAGCAGCAGATCAAGAATTTTTTACGCATGGCCCCTAATGAGAGCAAGGAGCAGTATCATGGACAAAGAATCCTTTGATCCATTGGTCAACAATAGCATTGACAACACTCCCGAAGCGCAGGAACTTCGCACCTCTATACTTGAGCTGGTGGGCAGATACTTTGATAGCGTTAACAGAGGTCGTAGGTTCGAGGCTGGGAAGACCTACCTCCCGGCGGCCCAGAAGGTCCTTGATGCCAGTGATATTCAATATCTGGTCTCGGCCAGCTTGGATTCGTGGCTGACCACGGGACGCTTCAATGATGAGTTCGAGAGGTGCTTGGCGGAAACGGTGGGTGCAAAGCACGCCAGAACGGTCAATTCCGGTTCCTCGGCAAATTTGCTTGCAGTATCCTGTTTGACCTCCCCAGCGTTGATGGACCAAAGGCTGCGAAAGGGCGATGAGGTGATTACCGTAGCGGCCGGATTCCCCACCACTGTGAACCCCATAGTCCAGAACGGCCTGGTCCCTGCCTTTGTGGACGTGGAGCTGCCGAGCTATAACATCGATACCAGAGCTCTAGAGGAAGCGATAACAGAGAGGACGAGGGCGGTCATGGTCGCCCACACCTTGGGGAACCCGTTCGACATCACTCAGGTCAAGAGAATATGCAAAAGGCACTGCTTGTGGCTCATTGAGGATTGCTGTGATGCTCTTGGATCATGTTTTCAGGGACAGCCCGTAGGCTCGTGCGGGGACATCGGCACCTTTAGCTTCTATCCTGCCCACCACATTACCATGGGGGAGGGGGGTGCCGTGTCCACGAGCAATGATCAACTGGCGATCCTTCTTGAGTCTTTTCGGGACTGGGGCCGGGACTGCCGTTGTCCCCCCGGTCGGGAAAACGTTTGCGGGAACCGATTCGGTCATAGGTTCGCAAATCTCCCCGATGGATATGATCATAAGTACGTCTACTCGCACCTGGGCTATAACTTAAAGATTACAGATATGCAAGCGGCGATCGGCCTCTCCCAGATTGGGAAGTTGCCGGGATTCGTGAAGAGGAGGAGGGAGAACTTTTCCCGTATGTGGGACGCCCTCTCGGATCTCGAGGGAGATTTGATCCTGCCTCTAGCCACCCCCGACAGTGAACCTTCTTGGTTCGGTTTTCCGATCACGATCGAGGATGAAAGGGGCAACGGAGCCAAGAGGCACGCCCTCATCGAACACCTGGGAAGGAAAAGGGTGGGAACACGCCTTCTCTTCGCGGGCAATATGATCAAGCAGCCGTGCATGGAGGGGGTCGAGCACCGCGTCCACGGAAACCTTGTTAATACCGACAGGATCATGAACGATACCTTCTGGATTGGGGTCCATCCCGGCCTTTCAGACGAGATGGTGGACTATATGGCACAGGCCTTGAAAGAGTTCTTCCGGTAAGGTCGCTCCCAATCCGGGAAATATGATCAAGGGCTCAGAACCCACCAATCATCTTCTTTAATCAGGGCGCGTTATACGCCGCATGGCATTCGCACGCCCACAGGTCGCCTTCCTCATCCTGAACTGGAACAAGTGGGAGATTACCATAGAGTGCCTGGAGTCAGTTTTCCAGAACAGTTTCCATGATTATGAGGTGGTCCTGGTCGAGAACGGTTCTAAGAACGACTCTTACGAAAAGATACTCTCGTACTGCAGAGGTGACCTGGAGACCAGCTCTCCGTTCTTCAAGTACAACAAGAACAACAAGCCCCTCCCGGTCCGGACGGTGAAGATCAATGAGGATGGGAGCTTCCAGTTCGAGGATGGAAATGGTCCGATCGGTGAAGGGCCAGGGCTAACCTTGATCAAGGTCGAGGAGAACCAGGGATATGCAGAAGGAAACAACATTGGCATCAGGTTCATCTCCCAGCAAATCGACCCTCAGTTCGTTCTTTTTATGAACAATGACGTGGTGGTCGATCCGGGGTTTCTCTCGCCATTGGTGGACAAGATGAAGTCCACCGAGGATGTGGCCATGGCGGCCCCGAAGATAAAGTATTACGAGATCAACGGCTCTCGCAACATAATCAATTGCGCAGGGTGCTTCCTGGACATGATCAGGGTGCGTTCGCAGAGGAGGGGGAGGGATGAGGAGGACCGTGGCCAGTACGATACTGAAATAGAGGTGGACTTTGCGGACGGTGCTTGCTTTCTCATGAGGATGTCGGTGCTCAAAGTTACCGGCGGCTTCGACAGATCCTTCTTCACCTACTGGGAAGAGACGGACCTCAGCATTCGTACGACCCGTCTTGGCCACTTGATCGTCTATGTCCCTGGATCGGTGGTATGGCATCGTGAGACGTACAGTATCGTGACCGAGAGCAAGGAATATTTTATGGTCAGGAATAGGTACAAGTTCATACGGAAGAACGGCACGCGATGGCAGGCCTATAGGTTCATGGCCTATCACTTGCTGGTACTTCTGGTCCCGACCGTGTTGATATACGTGCGTGACGGTGAGACGCACAGAGTGAGGCCGTTTTTGAAGGGCACTGTGGATGGTGTCCGCATATTGGCCTCTCGCGGCGAAGGTTAAGCATGAGAACAACCGACCAAAGTGCCCCTAATTTGATATATCCCATAGCTGCTGGCCCAACGAAACGATGATGTGGAGGTGAACAGGCGGTGATCGTAAGATGATAACAATGGTCGCCCTGGGTCCGATCGAGTCGAACTCGAACGGTTACAGTATTCGCATCGAGCACCTCATGGACTCCCTGCTGAGGCATGATGAGGTCACACTCATAGAGTTCGATATTGCTGAGCCCCGGGGCGGGGGAGAAACCAGATATAATCTAGTAGAGTATGACGCGGTCTACCGGGAACGCCGCATCGGGGACTTCCTCAACAAGACCATAACATTCAATCCTTTGGGACAACTGAAGATGCAGCTCACGTCCCTTAGGGGACTTTGGAGGAACAGGGATCTCTTAAAGAGGAGCGACGCCGTGTTCATAGAAGGGGCGCTATTCCCCTTTGCCATCATCTTATGCAAGCTCTTTAGGAAGAAAGTGGTCATGGACACCCATTGCGTGAACCTCAAGCTGGCTATGGACTTCAAGGGACACAATCGGACCGCCTATCTTCTCCGCCGGCTCGCCTGGGGTCCCCTGGAGTATTTCGCCTATCGTTTGTGCGATGTGATCGTATTCGTATCGGACGAGGAGGTGAGGTTCTCTGAGTCCACATTGCGGATGGACAGGCGTAAGGCTGTGGTGATACCCAATGTCCTGGACATACCTCCGCTCTCGGTAACGGACGATGAACTTGAGGATTTCAGACGAAAGTTTGGCCTCAAGGGCAGAACGGTTGCCACGTTCGTAGGGGACCTGACCTCGGTTCAGAACAAAGATTGTGTCAATTTCATAGTTGATGAGCTAGCGGACAAGGTAAGAGATGTTCGCGAGGACCTCCGTTTCCTCATTGTTGGCAAGGGAGCGGAAGCCTTCCCCAACCCCCCGGCGAATATGGTGTTCACAGGATATGTGGACAAGATAGATCCAGTAATAGCAGCTACGGATATCTTCGTTGCCCCCATGAGGGTCGGTGCAGGCACCAAGACCAAGGTCTTGCTGTTCATGGGCTATTCAAAGCCGATACTGACCACTGAAGTGGGTATTGAGGGTATAGACGTCCAAGGCAGGGATGATGTGATGGTTCGAGACCTCTCTGGCTTTCCAGAGGCCCTTCGTGCATTCCGTTCACATGAGGGCCGGAAGATCCCTCATGCTAGCTGCATTAATGCAGCTCAGGCATATTCACCTGAGGTAATGAGGTCCAAGATCGACGAGCTGTTGAGCGATCTAAAAAAACGATAAGAGGTGCTCTGTCCACATGGGGAGGCGGAATTTGATCTTGGCATGGTTGGATGATAGGCGGTACGTTCTGGCCGCTGCAATCCTCATCTCCCTGACCCTGACCTGCATTATTTTCTCGTCTTTCCTATTGAAAGCTGGCGTGGTCAATGCAGGCGACCTTACCTGGCCCTACTTCAACGAGCCTGGCCTTACCGGCCTGTACCTTGACAACACTCAATCGGGCCTCATTCCAAGCCAGATGCTGGTGTACTCCTGGTTGTTCTACCTCCCCCTTGACACTGCCATCCAGGAGAGGCTCCTCTTGATGGGGGTCTTCTTCCTCATGGGATTTTCCTGCTACTATGCTACATTCAGGATACTGCTGCAGGAGGGAGCCGAAAGGAAACTGGCCTATTTGGTCGCAGGGGCTGCCACCATAGCTTATGTGGTCAATCCTCTGAACTTTTACTACCTGGTGGATCTTTTCCTCCTTATAGGATTTGCCCTCGTCCCTCCGTTGGTATATGTGGTACTGAGGTTCCAGAGGTCAAACGGGACAATAAAGGACATACTGGTCCACGGGGTTCTGACGGGGCTGATAATGACCGCCTCATCCGGGGATCCGAGGTGGCCGATCTGGGACCTTTTCCTTATCGGGATCATAGTCTTGGTGTACCTGGTCTTGGGACGCTTCAGGGGCTTAGCCAAGAGTGTAGGGTTTCTCATCGTTTCTGGTATTTGCTTCACAGCCCTGAGCGCCTTCTGGATAGTGCCAACGCTGGTGGCATCGGGCCACTCCACCCTGCTTACTCGTTCGAACCTGTCCGTTAATTTTTACTATGTTCTGAACAAGTATGCGACGCTGGAAAACACTATCGTACTTCAATCGGACTTCTGGACACCCTCTCGCGAGCTGTTCCTGATAAGCGACAGCCTTCTAAACAGCATATGGAGGGCTGCACAGCTGGTCCTACCGGCCCTCGCTTTCATGTCGCTCCTTCTTTTCAGGCGTAACCGCTCCGTCATATCACTGCTAATCATTTCCATAATCGTGATACTTCTGGCCTCCGCTCCACTGTCCCCCTTTCAACTCCTAAAAGATGCCTACCAATCGCTCGTGTTCGAGGCTCCCTTCGGCATTGCCTTCCGTACATCCTACAAGTGGCTTCTCATACTGGTATATCCCTATGTCCTATTGGCCTCGTTCACCATCCTAGGTCTCTCCAGACTACCATCCAGGTTAAACATAAGAGTGCCCAAATTAAACCTGGACGGTCGGAGGCTGACCAAGGTGGTCGCGGGGACGCTGGTAACGCTACTTGCCTCTTCCAGCCTCATCGCGGCATGGCCCCTGGTCACAGGGGATTGCAGGGGAGTGATCGCACCAGAAGAGCTCAGTAGCGATTATATCGAGGCCTATGATATTATCGAGCAAGCCTCGGGTGGCGATCTCAGTTTTAAGATACTCTATCTGCCTAGCAATCCGTACACGGGGTTCGAGGCACCGGGCCTCGCCGACTCCCCTTACCTGCATTATATAATTACTAACCTTGAGAGCGGGAATGTGAATACGGTGGGAGGTTTGCTGGCCCCGCTGGGGGTGAAGTACATCATCCTGGACAAATCCGATTATTCCAAGAATGTCATGGATTCGTCACTTAGAAACCAGACCGATCTCATGATTCGCTTCGAAGGGGAGCAGCTACTGGTACTTGAGAACGAGGAGTACAGCGACCAGTTCCGGCTATCGGACCTGGCTTTGAGCTTCGATGGCATCGAGAGCGGGGCAGCATTGTCTGCCTGGGATGGTTGGGTCCAGACGGACCAAGATTTCCTGGACCTCGAGGACGTCTACGACCTAGCCCCATACCTCCTGATGGGTTCTGGTTACCCTTATAATCTGATCGCCACCAAATCGATCACATCCTCTCCCTTCAAGTACGTGCCTTACTACGGGGACCAGTCCTGGACCTGTCTGGTAGCGTATAACCCTTCAAACTACGAGTGGTACCAGGCCTTGAAGACCATGGGACTGGAGAATTGGGACCTGGACTACGGTGAGGGGCTGGCGTACACCAATGTGAGCCTGAGCTATCCAAGAGATCTACCTATACCAGACGCCGCCTTGGTAAAGTATTTCGACCTCTCGAACAGGTCCACGGTCCAAGAGTTCATCGATAATAACTATCAGGAGCAGTTCGGGGCCCGGCTGACCTACACACAGGAGCTTAACTACATGAAGGTAAGGCTTCTCGACTCTACCGACGGATGGAAGACCATCTGTTCACCCCTTGTGAACGTGTCCTTTGGTCAAACCTACGCCATTAGGATGAACATGGCGTCCGATAATGGGTTCGAGATACACATCAAGGTCGCCGAGTACGACGAGAACGGCACCCTACTCTCGTTCAAACCCCTTTCGGGACTGGGGAGTGGTAAGATACCTTGGACCACTGTACCGTTGAGCTACGTATGCAACAATAGTGATGTGAAGAAGATAAGCATCCAGATCTGGCATGGTTCCAGGACCACCACTCCGCTGCCCAACGCGATATACATCAAGGACATCTCCATCTATAACACCAGCATATTGCTCAGCTCTCCCCGCCTGGATGGCAAGATCGAAGTGGCGACAGAGGGCGAATATCATGTTTACGTAAGGGCGTTGAGCAGCCCTCAAGGAGGAAACCTGACCATGGAAATTGATGGGGTCACGGCGAGATTGGAGACCGTAGGAAAAGAATCGGTCATGAAATGGATGTATTGCGGGACGATGAACCTATCCGCAGGCGTCCATGATGTATTGGTATTGAACACCGACGGCCTGAACGCTGTGAACCTCGTGTCCCTCATTGATGTGGGGGAGTACAGCTCCCTTCTCGAAAGATACAACTCCAAGCTTGCAGAGAAGGCTCAGGTCTATGTTCTAGACAATGGCGTTAGAACAAGATCTACCGAGCTTAAGCTGAACAACGATTCCTCGATAGGTCCCTTGGGGGAATATCTGGCGATGGACGCTGAGATAGAGGTGTTCTTGGAGGGTTCTTACCTTTTCTACGCCCAAAACGTTAGCGACGGCTCCTTATGGATCGATGGTAATGAAGCAGGGAGCCTGAACGCAACAACGCACTACCTAACGGTCCATCTGGACGAAGGGGTCCATAACATTGCCTTGCTGGCGGATGCAGTGTCCTACTCTGCGGGTGAGGTCCTTCTGTTCTCCGCAAATGCCGGTAACAACCTCGCATCGCTCAACGAGTTCGGGAGCACGGTGGGAGGGATAACAGCAGTGGAGAAGAAGAGCGCTTCGTCCTATGACCTGCGATTGTCCACTGACGGACCGTCCGCCTTGGTGTTCAACAACGCCTTCGATTCAGCGTGGATCGTGACCTCCGATGGAGGTGAGACCATCTCCTCCATCCCGGTAAACACCGCTCAGAACGGCTTCGTCATAATGGAGAGTGTCAACACGTCACTCTCACTCTCCTACTCCCTTGACAGATATTACATACTGGGGATGATGATATCTCTTATCGCTCTCGCCACAATGGTCGCCGGTGCTATCATTTACTATTCTGGTTATGGGAGACTGTTGATCGCAAAGGTCCGAGGCAAGCGGAACGGGAATGGTCAATAAGCGAGATCCTTGGATGTGACTGTATTATTCAAATGCCACCGCTGCACTTACCTCCGCCCTCTCCGGCTTTTCCAGAGGAACAGACCTGGAATCAAGAGGCCTGTGCCTACCACTGAGATTGGGATTCCAGACTCAAGCCATGATTGCGGTTTATACCCCACTGTTACGTTGGCATATCCTGAGACATTGATGATGAAGCCGTTCAGATAACCCCCCACCGGCTGGGAGGCGACCTTATGACCGTTGATGGACAGCGCCCAATCCCCATCGTATACGGTCCCTGTAACAACCAGCACCTCACCTCCGGCGCTAAGCTGGACATGGTAGCGGGTGGGATCGGAGGTGTCGATGTAGGTCACATTGACCCCGTCGTCACCATCATCGAAAACGCTCGAAAGGTTTGAGGCGTTTCCGGAATGCAACCACAGGGAGTCGAAGATGGCATCAGCACTACCGGCGTTCCTGATAGCGACCTGGTGCTCTCCAGCGGTCAGATGCACCGTGCCGATAGAAGTGCCGTTTTGGTAGCTCCCGCTCGCTTGGAAGATTTCCCCGTCAACCCATACTTGAACATCGCCTTCGCCCACGGCCACAAGCCTCATGTCCCTCTCGTCAAGGACGCTCATTTTTCCTGCTATCTCCTGGCCTGGCGATAGGGAGGCGGCCGAACCCTGGCTGTATTGCCCGCTGTACAGGAGCTCTACATCTGTAGCAGCCCCAATGTTCACCCCCGCCTCCAAGATATACACGTTCTCTGAGGAGGACAAGGTTGACCCGGCAGACGAGAGGGCGGCGTCCCATCCCGCCTTATCATTGATCATAATCAGATTCACCGCATTGAATCCGCTGACGGCCTTTAAGGATAACACATGCTCTCCCGCTGCAATGTGAATGTTTTCAAGCGTCGACCATCGAAATCGGTTAAGAGAGGAGCTGGTATCGATAGCAGCAACCTCCACACCGTCTAGTGTTAGTACGAATGAGCCCCCCTGGACGTTCTCCAGGTATCGCACAGAAATATTATAGTTGCCGTCAAAGGGTACCTCCACGGAGAGGTCCAAAACAGAACCCACATCAGTGCTATTGGCCCAGGTCAGGACCAAGCCTCGACCATAATCGAAGTCCCATCCTTCGATCCCCCTCTGCAGAAGGTAATCCCTCCAGTTGGCATGCAGCCGGTCAAGCGTGGAGGCCTTTGACCACATGCTGTCGGGATCGTGATGATCGGTGCCATCATAAGGAGAGATCACGATACCTTCACCCTCCAGAAGTACAAGGTCCTCAGATTGCGCATTGGACACGACCAGCGTCCCGTTGGATAGCGACGTTCCTTTTTCCTGTTGGAGGAACAAGGTCCCCGTGCGAACGGGATTGAAACCATCGACCCAATTGAGCGTACGCAGATCATCAAGGCTGCCCAGGACGGTCACTACGTTTTCAGTGGCATAGGCTCTCTCAGCCTCTCCATCCACCTCAAACACATGAAGCGCCCCATCCTCCCGTATCAGGGTCATGTCCTTCTGCCAGGTCAGGGAGGACATCATGTCCTGGACAAGGTCCCGCAGGGAGGGAATATCATCTCTCAGGATAAGGTATTTCACTCCTGCTGTCGCCAAGTACCGTCCGAAGTGATCGGTCTTGTTCTCAGCGAGGGTCTGGCTCAGGAAGGAGCGGTAGTATGCCCCGTAAAGTGAGGTCCCCCCGATGTCCGGTTTACCTGAGTACATGTTATCCAGGTTAGCAATCATCTTTGTTGTCCAGTTAGTGGCAAGACCGGTCGAGACCGGTAACCACAGGACGTTAAAATCACCTTCAAGGCTCGCTAACCAGTCGTTGGTGTCAAGATACTCTGATGGGATCTCCACTGGAGCGTAGATATTGTTGAGGTAACCGTTGACACTTGGCCCTGCGTAAACGGCGAAGCAGGAAAGGACCACGGCCACCACGACTCCCGCGGCCAGGGCCTCGTTCCGCATCCCCGAGCTGAATCTCAACTTACCACTGAGGAAATTAGTAAGGCCCAGAATGGTCAGTACCATCAGCATGGAGTAGATAAGGAACAAGGGACCGGACCACTTGTCAGGGTCCCTAAGCACCCATCCCAGTAGCTCAAACGGAGAATCGAACGTGATCCATGTGTAGATACCGCCCAGCGGCCAGTTGGTGCCTAGAGAGAGAAATGTGAACATCAATGCCATTCCCGTAAGGAAGAGCGTCAGCCGGTCCCGGCGAAATATCAGGGCAGCATAGGCAATGACCGGTACAATGAGGCTGGCAATCTCCCACATGATCTCCAGTCCTCCATGTGCCACCATGTCCACCCTAGGCCACCAGTAGCCTAATCCTCTGAGGACATTATAGGGATTGGAGTTGAAGCTGAGCATGTCCACCACCTCAACCGTGAGGACGGTGGAAGGTCCACCAGCACCTTCTAAGATAGAGAGAATGTAAGGGACTATCCAATACATGCTGCTGACTAGGAATACCAGGGTCAGAATGGACAACGACATGAGGGACGATGTCCGCTGCTGCCAGGAGGAACACCCGATCATGTGATAAGCGAAGGCACTCCCGATCAGGATGCCGAAAAACAAGGTATAATGGACCGAGGTCGAGCCTAAGGTCCACAGTATGCCTGTGATAACCAGCATCCTTAGATCATGGTCACCTAAGCCCTTCATCGCCCCCAGGAATACGAGGGGTGCTAGTGCATACCCTGTCCATAGAAAGAAATGCTCGATGCGGTTCATCGACCAGGGGTTGAACATATAGACGACGGAGACGCACACCGCGGCCAATATCAGGGTCAGGTCCCCCATGCTTGGCCACGCTTTTCTGCCTATCCAGAGGGCAGCCACATATGAGGCCAGGCCTGCAACGGTCAAGTTGCCCAATATCATCATCTTGATGAAGGCCTCCGTAGGAACACCGAACATCATGGCCAGGTTGACGGGTATCCCGAAACCCAGAAGCCTGTCGACCTTGTCAAGATTGGAGTATTGGCCATACTCGGTCCACATGGGGTACAGCTCGAAACGATCCAGTTCACGCGGGGTGTTAAAGTCCCCATACATTATGGTTCCAGGCGATAGGAGTATGTTCGCTCCCACGACACATACCAGCAGCACTATGAGGGCCACCCCAAGTAGCTGTACTCGAAATTTGAAAAGAATGGCTTTGAACCGCGCAGAAAGTCCCAAGATGTCCAACCAGTTCATTCAGAGCGAGGAGGATATATCCGATCCAGCAATAAACCTCTATGCTAAAATGAGGCCTCTCGGCCTCTCCCTTATCTCTTTTTCATTTCTTTACATTTTCCTCCGTCGTCCGTGACCTATCCTCTTGCCTCGATGAGCAAGGACAAACCTCTATTCGCAGTCGTGCTGCACTATGGCGCTTCGTCCGATGTCATCGACTTACCTCAATCCTCTTAACGCGGTCTAGGCCGCAGGTTTAGGCACGAGGTTAGATCCATGACCGTGATATTCTTCTCCGCGAGTCAACATCCAGTATATGATGTGCAGCAGCTTGCGAGCTGCTGCCGTGGTCGCCTTCTGCTTTCCTTTCTTTCGCTCGATCCTCGACGCGAACATCGACAGCGAGGTCTCCGGCGCGTAGCGCCGGTGCACGTGCACCGATTCGATGAGAATCCACCGCAGATGTTTCGAGCCTTCCTTGCTCACGCCGCCGTAATGAACGGTCGAGGCCGACTGCGAGACGGTCGGCGTCAGACCGGCGTACGAACACAGATGCTCGGCGTCCTGGAACCTCGAGACGTCGGCGATCTCCGCCCAAATGAGCAGCGCGCCGTAGTAGCCGATGCCAGGTATCGTCGCTATGAGCTGCGCCTCCGGACGGCGCTGGTACTCGGCGAACAGCTCCACGTTGATGTCGGCGATCCTCGACTCGATCGCCTCCAGGCAGTCGAGGTCGTTGCTGAGCGTCCAGATGCCGAGAGAACGCATCCACTCGCGGTGCTTCTTCGAGAACGCCTTCGCCATATCGTCCGGTCGTCGTATCCCGTTGCGAGCGAGCTCGGCGTGCACTCGGTTCTTGAACGAGGTGCATCGTTGAACGAGGAACGCGCGCTGGCGAACGAGTTGCCGAAGATCGCGAATACCTCGAGACGGCACGTACGACCGCGGCACCATGTCCAGCCGTAACAGTTTAGCCAGCGTGCGAGCGTCGACCTTGTCGGTCTTGACGCTGGCCTCGGCGATCGCTCTAACTTTCAGAGGATGAGCGAGCTGGACCTCGAAGCCGCGAGCCTCGATGCCCTCGTAGATGAACTCCCAGATGCCGGTCGACTCGAGAACGAACTTCGCTTCCTCGAAGCGGTCGAGGAAGCGGTTCAACGCTTCCAGCGTCGAATCGAAGCGCTCGTTCACGAACTCGATGCCGTTGTCGTCCAGTACGCTAGCCTTACAAAATTCTTTATGTACGTCCAGTCCTACGTATCGCATGGTCTCCTCGTCCTTCGTTTGTTGGCAAGCTACGAAATGACGAGAGACCTCATTTTACCATGCCATCCTCTTTATCCCAGCGCTGTGTGGGATAGAAGAATTTTCTACCCCTCCACGTCTATTTTTTAGTACGGCCGAAGGTATAACCTAGCTTATACGGTACCCCTTTCATTACCAATAGAAGGTTCGCTTTGAGGGACTTCATGGGTTCCTGAGGATCGAACAAGCGAAGATGTTCTTTCTCTCCCACCAGCTCCTGGTAGCAGTCGGTGTCGTGCATATGGCGAACGTCCATGCCATATCTGTAGTTCTTCTTCCACAGCTCCCTCAAGCCCTTAGGTTCACGATGCCAGATTCCATTCTTGACCAGACCGATGCGGTTAGAGAACTTGGAAGCCTCGTAGAAAATTATGGCGTCCTCATAGGCATGAATGCCAGGCATACACTCAGGAAGAATATTGGCGAAAGCCTTGCCCAGGATCTCACTACGGTAGAAGCGCGGGCACATCACCCCACCGATCGCATCGATGTAGGAATCCATGTTTTTATGGAGAAGGAACCGGTCCGCATCATATAAACGTTCCAGCCAGGTAGTGGGGTTGTACGACCTCTCCTCTAGGCATAGCATATCATACCGGTCTGACAACTGGACACACCGCTCTATGGTCGTTCGTTCAAGGACCTGGTCGGAGTCCATAAGGAGATGAAAATCACCTGGACGGGCCTGGAAACCTTCCCTCCTAGCACCCAGGACCTTTCCTCGATATTCAATGACATCATCCGTGAACTCCCTAGCAATATCTGCAGTTCCGTCCTTTGAAAAACTGTCGACGACGGTTATTTTGATATCCTGATAAGACTGGTCACGTACCGACTCCAATGCAACCCGCAATGTATCGGCGGAGTTCAGGGTTGGAATGGTTACGCTTACCACCATAACGTTCGACCTGGCAACGAAAGCCTCCAATAATAAAAGACTTTGCCAAGGTCGCTGACCTATCCTATGTCCCTGTTTTTTTATCAAACACTCGACCATCGCTCCACCGTCCTCTTATCAAGCCATATACCTAAATAGGCCCGGACCTCTCCGAAGTACAAAATTATTAAATGTCATCACATTCTGTAGACATTATGGGATGGCGGCCCCGTATCGCTTCTTTCCGGACATATATCCGCGAACTGAACTGGCGGCGGCACTTAGCATTCATCATCATCCTGACCGCGCTTACTGCGGTCCTGTTCCTTGGGTACCTTTCCGGTCCCCTTCCCACTGGTACTGACTCCGAAGGCCTAGTGATGACCTGGGATATGGGCTTGTCCTCCGGAGGTTTGTTCTCCAGCTGGGAACCCTATTCTGCTCTCGGATTTCAGAACGATCCCATACCGCTGCCGTCGGCCATGTTCGCATTGGCCTCATGGATGGGACTCTCATCCTCCACCACATGCAAGCTCATTATGGCCGGGTCATTCTGGCTCGCGGGAGCGGCCATGTACTTGTGTGCTTTGAAGATTTCCAGGAGCCGCCTGGCATCAAGCATCGCGGCCATTGTTTTCTGCTTTAATCAAGTGTTCCTGTCACAGATAATGGAAGGACACTATTTCTTCGCCATAGGCTTTGCCCTGCTGCCCGTGGCGTTCCTTACATTGTACCTGACCATCGTGGAAGAGAACTGCTGGGCAATTCTCGCTCTGCCGATGATCTTTTTCGCCTACGGCGGCAGCTCCGCTCCCCATATGATACTTATCCTCAGCATATTCATCGTGGTAATGTCGATTCTCTATTTCATCCAGGACAGGACGCGGTTGCACCGAATCGCGTATCCCTCGATCGCGCTGGTCCTGCTTGTGATCCCAACAGCACTTTCCCGCTTCTCCTCAGGAACAGGCATCCTAAACGCGTCCTATCGTCTAAGCGAGGCTCAGTTCTGGAGCTATAGAGACATCTTCTCCGCTCTGGCCCTCCGGTCCACGGAAAATTCCCACATGCGTGGCGGAACAGTCCAGAGCTGGGCGATCGTTGACGGTCTGGACGACGTGATGATGGTGCTCTCCTTTGTGATCCCCATCATGGCCGTCCTGTCCCTATATTTTTTGGAGCTTCGTAGGCTGAAATTGGCCCTTGCAGGAACGGGGCTAGTGATGCTGTTCTTCGCATTGGGGCCGAACCAGCCATTGTCCGGACTTTTCGTCTGGATGTTCCAGAACATCCCTCTGCTGGACAGTATAAGGGTTTTCTCCCGCTTCGGCATGTTCATTGGCTTGGTTTACGCACTATTGGTGGCCTTGCTGATTGCGGAGCTTCAGAAGCGCCCCCTGATAAATCTGAGCATTCCCCACCTACCGCGCCTTCAAGTGAAACGATCAGATAAGCTGCTGGCCGCAACCGTCGTCGTGGTGATGCTCGCATCATCTTCTTCGGTCTTCATCCAAGGGCCGTCATCTTTCAGCCTTCCCGAATCCTATGCTGAGCCCTTCGAGCTCATATCGAGCATCGAGGGCGATTATCGCATCCTTACTCTGCCTTATGGAGATGTCTATTACGATACTGCGTTGGGCAAGTATGATGGATACCCCCTGACCCTGACCAATGACCCAGGCTCCTACAGCCAGATGGTGACCGGTAAGGAGGTGGCGTATGGAGATCATAGCGAGGACTATTGGGCCGTTTGGGGCAGTATGGTATCTGAGCATAAATATGGATATCGTTATCTTCCCATCTTATTGGGAGACACAGCCAGCGTCCGTTACGTTGTGGGGCAGATACATGCCCCCCCTAGTGAGGTGAGCGACTTCAGGAACATGACTGGCCTCAGACAATATTTGGTCCTTTCAGGTAGCTCCACCATCATGGTCAACGACCATTACAGTGAAAGAGTACATGCTGCTGGCTCCCTGACCTTGACCACCGGCGGGAGGGCTGATATCCTTACCTCCCTTGCCACTGGCGTGGTCCACCTTGAGGATACTGATCTAGTACTGCTAGGACAAATCGAAGACAGTTACGACCTTCAGGCCCTCTGGGCGACCTCACCCCATGTCATCGTTCTGGGGGGTGATCTTTTGCAGCTTCTCGTTGAGAACGGTGCTTTCAGTGGGGACCAGCTGATGCGTCTTGGGAAGTATGCGGAGGATACCATTGACGATAGCAGTGATTATTGGATAACCTCTTCTGAATTCGTAAGGGATGGCTCATTGCTCCATGACAGCGCATATACTGTAGGTGAAAATGTCATGGAGGTCGCATTGACGACAGCGGGAGCTGGCAGCTACGATGTCTACCTGAGGCATAGGACCGGACCGGGGTCTGGTAACCTCTCGGTGACCGTGGACGATAAGGCTGCTATCACGGTACCCACTTACTCGCCCTTGTCAAAGGAGACATGGACCAAGGTAGGGACGTACTACCTGGAATCCTCTGAAACATTGGTGAAAATATGGGGTGACGGTTCTGGTTGGTGCAGCGTGGACGATCTCCTCGTCGTCCCTGCAGGAGATGTGGACAGAAAAACATCGGAGGTATCTGAGCACCTGAAGAACAACTCCAGCTCGGTAACCTACTTGTATGGACCGGATGACCTGGCCACCGACCGTGGACAGGATTGGGAGCTAGTGGATGGCACGGAGGGATGGGGGCTATCCCACAATGGTTCTGAGGACCCTTCCTTAGTAGTGAAAGCGCTGATACCTTTCGATGGACTCTGGACGATAACTCTGAGGACCATGAACGGCTCTTCAGCTCCATCGGCCATCATCGAGGACATAGCTGTAAACGGGACGGACCTGGGTGACGGCTCTTACGTATTTGAGGCCAACCTCTCCAAGGGCCTTAGAACGATCGAACTAAGAACTTCCAGCGCCTACTCCGTGACCATCGAGAGCGACGGCAGCGATACCGAGTACGGTCTGGCCGGAGCGGTCGTAACCTATGAGAGGAAGAGCCCATGGAGCTATGAGGTGAATGTGAACACGACCACACCCACCTTCTTGAAGCTGTCCGAAAGCTTCAGCGAACAGTGGACCGCACATGATGGGTCAGGGACACTGCTTCACTACCAGTCAGGATCTCAGGTCAATGGTTATTATTTGCCTTCTGCAGGTAACTACTCCATCACCATCGACTACGCCTGGCAGGAGAGGTACCAAACGAACCTGGTGATCTTCATAGCTGCCACATTAATGGCGACTCTTGGGCTGGCCGCAGCCTTATGGTGGAAAAAAGGACGTAACGATACCCGTCAGTAATATTTACACCAACACACCTGACACCCAAGATGGCATCGGTCTCGGTCGGGGTTTGCGCTTACAACGAGGAGAGGAACATCCTCAGCTCCCTCCGCTCGCTCAAGG
>MVRB01000210.1 GCA_002067635.1 Methanomassiliicoccales archaeon PtaU1.Bin030
GGCCTGGACGACAGCATAGTTGGCGTATTATCCTGCTTGCTCAGTTCCCATGAGCCCATGTTCATCGGCCCCATGTTGCCTGAGATGGTCGCACATGGATCAGGCTCCTGATCCTCCAGGACTTAGGTCCCTCGAAACGGACAGTGGGTACGACATGGTCCTAATCTTGTTTCATGAGGATGTAGTTAATCATCGCAGACCATCACTTCCCCTGGCTGCTCGTCTTCTTCGTCGTCCATTAGAACGATCCTTGCCACCACTCCCTGTGAGATCCTTCCTAAGGCCGGTCGGAGGATGCCCCAGGACAACATGGAGAGAAAAACGATTATCACCGTCAAGGCAAGGAGGGCGGTCTCATCGAAAGTGGACACCTGAGGGAGCAGCGGCAGGATCAGGAGCATCAGGACCGTTATCACCAGGAAGCCCCCGATGTTCCTGAATACCCGATAGATGCGCATTCTTCCGGCAACCGTTTGCCGTCCCCCCTCGGAGACGTTCATCATTATTATGAAGGCGATGAGGCGGAGGCGGGTGATGACGTTTACCACCACTGGGGAGATGAGCACGATGCTGGTGACGAACAACAGCAGCGACGGCAGAATATGGATGTCACCAGCCAGTGGTGCCAATGCGTCCCTGATGGGATCGAGCAGGTTCAGTACCAAAATTATGGTTATGATGAGAACCATGTCCACGAAAACCATGAGGAGCTGGCCGCGGACCTCCAGGCGTAGCTCCGGGGAGATAGCCATCTTCCTCCGTACCTCACCGCGCACCCGCTCCATCCTCTGTACGATGCCGCGAACGAAACCTGGTGCGTTCCTTGAGCCAAAGTCGAAGATCCTCGGTCCTGCCCGGGAGAAAAGGGGGAGCACAACCATGGTAATTAGAGCAGCACCGATGACCGTGGAATACATGGAAAGGTCCAGGATGCCTCCGTTAAGGCCCAGGGTGGCGATTATGAAACCGAACTCTCCCATGACCACCATGCTGGACGCCAGGTAGAAGCTGGATCGAAGGCTCATGGTCGTAAGGTAGCTGGCGAAGAAGATGCTCGTAAGCTTTCCGATGATGAACACGATGGCTATGGTAACGCACAGGAGGATATTGTCGAGGACCATCCCGATATCTATCCTCATGCCGATGGCGAAGAAGAAGATAGCAATGAAGACCTCCTTCATCGGCTCGATACGGCGGCGTACGATGTTGTTGCACGAGGACTCGGAAACGATGATCCCTGCCAGGAACGCCCCTATGGCCACCGACAGGCCGACATAACCGGAGATGAAGGCAAGCATGAAGCAGAACGCCAGGGAGATGATGAGAACGGTCTCTTTCGAATAGTTGCGTCGGAGCCAGTCCATCGCCCGGGGCATGACCGCCAGGCCGATCAGTATGCTGAGGCCCATGAAGGCCACGATCTCCAGAACCACCCAGTATACATTGTTGGAGCTTCCCGTACCCGAGGCCAGGGGCGATGCTAGAGTGAGGATGATGATCTGGGCAATGTCCTCGAAGACCATCAGGGACATGACCATGGTCGACAACCCCCCTCTCATATGCAGGTTCTCCTTCGCGACCATGAGGACCGCGGCTGTGCTGGCGCCCGACATTATGGCCCCAATGAAAATGGACTGGATGTCATCAAGGCCGATCATACGGCCGAGATAGTAGCCGATGATCACCATCATCGTCATCTCTATGGAGACGATGAGGAACGCTGCAGGACCCGTCTTCCGGAGACCTTTCAGGTTCAGCTCGATACCGATGAAGAACATCAGGAGGATGATGCCTATGGTGGAGAACACTTCCAGGGTCTCCTCCTCCATCTGAAAACCAGGTATGATGCTGGAGCCCAGTATCAGCCCTCCTGCCAGGTAACCGATGATGGCAGGCAGACGCAGTCTTCCAAGAACGAGCGAGAGAAGCCCCGTCGCGGTCAAGAGAAGGGCGATATCAAGGATCAAACGGGTCTCTGCGTCCATGTTCCGATTTGCCATGAAAAAGCTTGGATTTAAGGATATTCAATTACCGCTGTGGTACGACGTTCATCAAAAAAAGAACGGACCTCCCTCTGCTCAGATCGGCCGGGAGGACGGAAAGCTTAAATTCGGTCCCCACAATGCCACAGTAAGTGATTATTTATGGTAATGCCACTCGCTCTTCTCGAGAAGTCAATGGACCACCGGATCTCCCTCCTGCTCAAGGACACCAGGATCCTTGAGGGAAAACTGGTCGGCTATGATGACTACATGAACATGGTCCTGGAGGATACCGAGGAGCGGACCTCAGAGCAGACCAGGCGACTGGGGGTCGTTGTATTGCGCGGTAACAATGTGGTAAGCATATCTCCCGTGTAGGCCACATACCTCAACCGGGCGCGATCGATGAAAGCACTGATACTGGCCGGAGGGCTGGGGACCCGTCTCAGACCCCTCACCCTGAGGATGCCTAAGCCGCTTGTGCCATTGCTGGGCAAGCCCCTGATATCTCATATTATAGACCCACTGCCAGCGGAGGTGGACACGGTGATACTGGCGGTCTCTTACATGAAGGACGCCCTGGAGGAATATTTCCGCTCTCACGATGTCGGCCGCAAGATCATACTGGTGAACGAGGACACACCGCTGGGCACCGGCGGCGCTGTCAAGAACGTGTCCCGATACCTGGACGACACATTCATCGCCTTCAACGGTGACGTCATATGCTCCATCGACCTCAATGACATGCTGAGGTACCACCGTGCGCATATGGGCATCGGTACCATGTCCCTGTGGAAGGTGGAGGACCCCTCTGCCTTTGGAGTGGTGTCGACCGATGCCCGAGGCCGGATAACCGAGTTCCAGGAGAAGCCTGAGAGGGAGAAGGCCATCTCCAACTCCATAAACGCTGGCGTGTACATCTTCGAGAAGGAGATACTCGACCACATACCCAACGGCGTCGTATCATTGGAACGGCAGGTATTCCCCAATGTGCTGGACCGCGGGCTCTACGGGTACAGTTTCTCGGGCTACTGGGTCGATGGTGGGACCAGGGAGAACATACTGAAGGCCCAGAGGGTCCTTCTGGACCTGGGCGGAGGCAAGGAGGCCCCGGAGCTCATAAAGGAGGATGCCACGATATGCGGGTCCAATATGCTGCAGAGGGCGCATATCCGAGGCTGCCGCATCGGTCCCCATGTGTACATGGAGGACGATGTCCTGGTGTCCAAGGGGGCGGAGGTCGCGGAGAGCATGCTCCTCAGGGGCGCGCTGATCGAGGAGGGGGCCCGAGTGCGCGGCAGCATAATCGGCCCGGACTGTGTAGTGGAGAAGGGTCGGACGGTCGTGAACGAGATACTGGCCAGGCAATGAATCCAGCAGCCGGAGCACCTTTCAATAGGTATATATCGCCTCAGGATTTACCGGACGACGGACCAAGGGCTGTGAAATGAAACGAATGGACTGGGTCGTGGATTTCATCAGCAGAAAGGGGTTCAGGAAGGGCTGGACCGTTTTCATCGTCGCTTTTTTCCTCTTCTTCGTTGTCCTTCCGACCCTCTATGTCGTCACCTATGCCTTCACTGATTGGTCCGCCATCGAGACCGCGGTGCTGAGCAACCCTGAGACCCTGTCGACCATAGTGGACTCCGTGGTGATTTCCTTCGAGATAGCCGCCATCGTTACCGTGATCGATTTCCTGGCAGGGCTGCCCATCGCCTGGATATTGGTACGCAAGGAGTTCCGGGGCAAGGAGTTCCTGGATACATTGATAGATATGCCTTTGGCGGTACCCACGGCCGCCTTGGGGTTCTCGGCCGCGGTGTTCTGGGTGATGAACCCCGACCCAGTACCTTTCTCTCTTTCTGTAATATCCTCGCCCTTTCTTCTGATAATCCTTCTGCACATCGTGTTCTCCTACCCATACATGGTCCGCTCGCTCGCGGCCATCCTGGAGGAGATAGACGATACCTATGAGGTTGCAGGAAGGACTCTGGGAGCCAGCCGTCTTACCGCGGCCAGGACCATAACCCTCCCGCTGTTCCGCGCCGGTCTGGCCACAGGCGTGATCCTCTGCTTCTCCCGCAGCATGAGCGAGACCGGCGGCACCATGATAGCGCTCAGCACCATGGCCAACCTGGGCATCGGAGAGGCCGCGAACTTTTTCACCGGGTCCACTCTGATCGGGGAGTGGAGGTCCCTGGTGGAGACCGACCCCACCTACGCCCCCTCGCTGGCCTTCGTGAGCATACTGCTGATAGCCTTAGCGCTCATCCTCTTGATAATCCTGAAGCTGGTCATCATGAAGTTCCACCTGCCATTGCGGAAGGTATGGCCGATGCAGGAGAAGATGCTGAGCCGGGGAATATTTCCCAAGATGAAGGACGGCGGGGCGTTGCTCTTCCTCGCCTTGATCGTTCTTATCCCTTCTTTCTTCATTTTTACATACGTTCTGTTCTCGGACCCCGCATCTTTGGACATGGGGGCGCTCTCCTATGCGCTGGGATATTCCTTCCTGGTAGCCGGGGTGGTCACGGTCATCGATATTGCCCTGGGCATACCCTTTGCACTCCATATAACGAAACACAGAGACCGGGCCTCATCGAACGTCCTGGACGTGCTGGTCAACGTCCCCCTCATCGTTCCCACTGCTGCCCTGGGTTACTCCCTGTTCCTGTTCTGGGGTTCTATCGGGACCGGTGGCGCTAGCTTCGTGGTCCTCATCCTTGCCCACGTGGCCTTCACGTACCCCCTGGTGGTAAGGAACGTGGCCGGCGCGGTGGAGGAGATCGACCCATCCTTCGAGGAGACCGCCCGGACGCTGGGGGCCAGGCCGATCCAGAGCTTCCATCGTGTCCTCTACCCCCTCATCAAGAGCTCCATTCTGGCGGGCGCTATCATGGCCTTTACTCGCAGTCTCGGTGAGACAGGGGCCACCCAGGCCGTCCTGGGCAGAAACGCTCTGACAGCGCCGGTCTACATCGTGAGCCTGGTCAAGGCCGATGAGCTGTACCAGGCAGGTCTCGCCTGCATAATACTCATCATCGTTTCCTACATCTTCATGCTCCTCCTGCGTTACCTGACCAAGAAGAGGAAGGAGGCAATCTGATGCCCAGCATCACTCTTCGTGGCATCAAGAAATCCTATGGCAAGGTGGTCGCCGCCGATGGTCTGGAGCTGGAAGTGGAGAACGGCGAGTATCTCTGTCTTCTCGGACCAACAGGTGCGGGTAAGACCACTGCCCTCAGGATCATAGCCGGCCTCACCAAGCCCGATTCTGGCCAGGTGCTCCTGGACGTCAGGGACGTCACCCACCTGGAACCGGAGGAGCGCAACGCCGTCCTGCTGTCCCAGCGGTACTCCCTGTTCCCTACCATGACGGTGGCCGAGAACATCCTGTTCGGCCCCTCCATCCGCAAGGTCCCCGAGCTCGACAGCAGGAAGACCCTGGTCGAGCTCCTGGACCTGGTGAGGCTGACCAAGAGGGCCGATTCCTACCCTCGAGAGCTGTCGGGCGGCATGCAGCAGCGCAACGCCCTGGCACGGGCATTGGCCACCAACCCCGACGTACTTCTGCTCGATGAACCCCTGAGGGCTCTGGATGCCCGTCTCAGGATCGATCTCCGGCACGAGCTACGCTCCCTGGCCAAGGCCCTCGGCCTTACCGTGATCCACGTCACCCACGATCAGGAGGAGGCCATGGTCATGGCCGATCGTATCGCGGTCATCCGCAACGGGCGAATAGTACAGATCGGCACCCCCCGGGAGGTGTTCGACGATCCTGTTTCCCCCTTCGTGGCCAATTTCGTCGGGCAGTCGAACTTCTTCGTCGGCAACATCCTGTGCTCGCGCGACGGCCGAATGACAACGGTGGAGGATGATAAGGGCCACGTAGTGTTCGCTCGCTCCTCGGAGATACCGGTCGACTCCAAGGTCGTGGTCGCGATAAAGGTCGGTAACACCAGGGTGGTGAAGAAAAGCGACGCCTTCTTGACGGGGGCCGTCGAAAGAGCCCTCTTCGAGGGGAGGGTGGTCCACTTGGACGTCAACGCCGGCGATCTGGGGAGGTATTCGGTCAAGCTTCCGGCCAGCCGCAGGGACCAGGTAGCGGTGGGCGATGAGGTGGGCTTGAACTGGGAAATCCCCAAGGCTTCTGTCTTTCCCTACCCAGAGGGCGGCCTGGAAGAGGAACTGAGGGTGGACTGATGCCGGAGGTGGAGCTTGTCAACATCGCCAAGAGGTTCGGTAAGGTCACCGCCTCCGCCGACATCAACCTCAAGGTCGCTGACGGGGAGTATGTGACGATACTCGGTCCCTCTGGCTGCGGCAAGACCACTTTGATCCGGATGATCGCCGGCCTCATTGAGCCGAGCGAGGGTAAGGTGTTCATCGCCGGAAAGGACATGACGGGAGTGCCCATCGAGGAGAGGGACATAGGCTACGTGTTCCAGAACATCGCCCTCTTCCCCCATCTGACAGCCCTGGGCAACGTGTCCTTCGGCCCCATCGTTAAGGACATGCCAGAGGAGGAGGTGAAGGCGGTGCCCCAGCGCTACCTGGAGATGGTGAAGCTTCTGGACCGCATGGGCATGTTCCCAGATGAGCTGTCCGGGGGAGAGCAGCAGAAGGTCTCCCTGGCCCGGGCGCTGGCATCCGGCGCCAAGCTCCTACTTCTGGACGAACCCCTGTCGGCACTGGACGCGCGAGTCCGCATGGACCTGAGGTACGAGCTGCGACGTATCACCAAGGACCTTGGGCTAACTGTCATCCACGTCACCCACGATCAGGAGGAGGCCATGACCGTGTCCGACCGCATAGTGCTCATGAGGAACGGTCGCATCGTGGAATCCAACACCCCGGAGGCGCTGTACCTCTCCCCTCAGAACCTGTTCACCGCCAACTTTATCGGGGAGACCAACCTGCTGGAGGGGGTGGTCAAGGAGGTTCTACCAGACCGCTCCCTAGTGGAGCTTCGGGATGGTACGGTGGTGGAGGCAAAGCCCTCTAAGTTCCGGAGGGGGGATGCGGTCGTCCTTTCCATCAGGCCAGAGAGGGTACATCCTGCGAACGAAGGCCTTGGTTCCGTAATTATTAAAATTACTTACATGGGAACTTATATACGAATCACAGTGGAAAGCGACAGCGAGGACACGATGCTCTTCGATGTGAGCACCTCAGAGGACCGAGTATATAGCGTCGGCGATCGTGTCAACCTGATATGGAGCAAGAGGTCGGGAATACTTTACCCCAGGCCACCTGAGGGCGTGGAGGAGGCGATAAAGCTTGAATGAACGTAGATCTTTGATGGAATGGTTCGGAAAGCGCCGAGAGTCTTTGGTGATAAGAGGCCTGAAGGACCATGTGCGAGCGGTCGGGGACGCTACCGCTGAGCTAAATAAGGCAGTCACAGCCCTATGCAACTCGGACACTGAGAAGGCCGTCGAGGCTGTAAATCGAATGCTTCTCTCGGAGAAAGAGGCGGACACCATCGAGGAGCGGGTCAGCATGGAGCTGAGCAAGGGGGACATGGAGCCCAAGGAGCGCGAGGACCTCCTGCGCCTGATACGCCGCATGGACTTCATCGCCGACTGGTCCAAGGAGTCGGGCATGAACCTTCAGCTCATATTGGAGGCCAAGGTCAGGGTGCCTGTCAGCCTGTGGTCCCACTATCACGAGATGACCATTGAACTGGAGAGGGCCGCCAAGGAGCTCCGGGCCAGCATCGAGCAGCTGGGCATAAACGAGGAGCTGGCAGATAAGCACTCCCGGGAGGTGGAGAGGCTGGAGCACGTTCTGGACGAGCTATATTTCGTCACTAAGAAGGAGATCCTGTTCTCTGACATCGACCCCCGGGCGGTGTTCCTGCTTCGTGACATGCTGCATGGGATCGAGAACGCCTCTGACTCCTGCAAGGACGTCGCTGATATTATACACATCCTCCTCACTTCCGAGGCCCACAAAGTTCGGTGATATAACATGGCAGGCAGGCTGTTCGGAACCAATGGTGTCAGAGGTGTGATCAACAAGGACATGAACGTCCAGCTGGCCATGGACCTGGGTAAGGCGGTCGGGACCTTCATGGGAGGCCGCGTGGCCATCGGCAACGACTCCCGGACATCCGCCGCCATGATAAAGAGCGCGGTGTCCTCGGGACTGATGTGCGCTGGCGCGGAGGTCCTGGACCTGGGCCTGGTGCCCACCCCGGTGGTGCAGCACTACGTTAAGAGCAATGGGCTGGCCGGCGGCATCATGATCACCGCATCCCACAACCCTCCGGAGTTCAACGGCATAAAGTGCATCGACTCAGACGGGACGGAGATGCCGCGCTCCAAGGAAGAGGAGATCGAGAGGCTCTATTTCACCAGGACGTTCAGCAGCATGCCCTGGAACGCCGTGGGTCAGATGCGCCAGGCCTCCGGGGCTGTCCACGATTACCTGGACTCCGTCAAGAGGCTGGTGGACGCCGATGCCATTCGGGGCGCGGGATTGACGGTGGTCCTTGACTGCGCCAACGGTGCGGGGGCGGTATCCACGCCCCTGCTCCTGGACGATCTGAACGTCCGCGCCATAACCATCAACTGCAACCCCCAGGGGACGTTCCCGGGGCACCCCTCGGAACCGGTGGAGCCCCACCTCCGCGACCTCATCGCCATGGTCAAGGACACGGGAGCTGACATGGGCATAGCCCATGATGGAGATGCGGACCGGACCATCTTCGTGGACGACAAGGGCCGCTATCTCTATGGCGATAAGTCGCTGGCCATAACCGCAGAGGCCATGGTCCGGGAGAACGGAGGGGGCACTGTGGTCACCCCCGTATCGTCATCGATGGCTGTGGAGGACGTCGTGAGGAGGGCGGGTGGTGACATCATCTATACCCGCGTGGGATCCCCGGTCGTGGCCAGGAAGATGATAGAGGTTAAGGCGCTCTTCGGAGGTGAGGAGAACGGAGGTCTGATCTTCCCCAAGCATCAGTACTGCCGCGATGGTGCCATGACCGTCGCGAAGATGCTGGAGATAGTCACCCGAAACGGCCCCCTCTCAAAGCTCGTGGACAACATCCCGACGTACAGCCAGGACAAGCGCAAGCTGGTGTGCTCGGAAGAATGCAAGGAGAGGGTGCTGGCCGCCCTGGTGGAGCACTACCGCTCCCAGCGGGTGGACACCACCGATGGGGTCAAGATCTGCTACGATGATGGCTGGACGCTGGTGCGGCCGTCGGGCACCGAGCCCCTGTTCCGCATCTACTCCGAGGCCAAGACATGCGAGGAGGCCAAGAAGCGCTCCGAGGAATGCGAGAAGGTCCTAGTGGACCTCTTGGCGCGTTGAACCCCTTCCTAGCTTTCTTTTGTTGCCCGGATGCCAGCAGCGTACCCGCCACATCCATGAGGTCGAGCTACCGGGAACGCCAGGAGCGATATTATCGAGAGACAGACCCATCACTGGGTGGTGTTCATCCTTAGAGGCCCTAACGCCGCCAGAACGGACGGGTCCCGGTGCGCTCCTCGACCTTCTGATACTTCCAGGCCACCGCGATGGCCTCCTGCACCATTCTGGCGCCGAGGGCGGCGGTGTTGCCCTTGTCATAGGGAGGGGAGATCTCCACGACATCCAATCCCACCAGGCGTGGGCCCAGCATGTTGATGCACTTCTTGACGTCCAGGGATGTCAGGCCGAAGGGCTCGGGCATTCCCGTGGCCGGCGCGAAGGCAGGGTCTAGGCCATCCATGTCCAGGCTCAGGTAGATCTTGTCCTTCTTGATGATGTTGAGCGCGCGCTTGAACGCCTTCTCCACCCCTTCCGTGGCAATGGTGTAGGCATCGATGTATTCCGGCAGGTTGCCGCTCACATGCTCCTCGTGGGATATGGAACGCACACCGAATACCAGGATGTTGTCCTTGCCCACATGCTCCGCGGCCCTCTTGGATACAGTGTCGTGGCAGGACCGCTGCCCCATCCTGGCGTTCTTGAAGTTCAGATGGGCGTTGATGAAGATGATGCCGATGTCATCGAAGGCCTCGATGGCCGGGATGGTTATGGTATGCTCCCCGCCGAGGAAGATAGGGAACTTGCCGTCGCCGACGATGCCCTTGGCCACCTCCTTGGTCTCGTCCATCATGTCCTCCACCGACATGAAGTCCCGTAGGTTGCCAAGGTCATGTACCTTGACCTCGCTCAGGTCAAGGCCGTGCTCGAGCATGAACTGTTCAAAATGGTATGATGCCTCCCGAACCGCATTGGGAGCGGCTCGTGCCCCTGGGCGGAAGGAGGTGGTGAGATCGAAGGGGATCCCGACCACCACGAACTTCGCTTCCGGATAAGGGGAATCAGCCCCCAGGAAGCTTACACCCGTAGCGGGCATGAGGCTACCTTCTCAGACCTTGGTGATCTTTCGCTTCCCCATGGCCACCATGTAGAGGACCTCGTCCCCGGCGTTGATCTGTCCCCGCAGCTCCTCATCGATGGGCAGCGAGAACTGCTCGAAGGTCTCCAGGTCCATCATCTGGGCCTCATCGCCGGATATGTGCAAGATCTGCCCCTTCCTCTTGTCGATCATGGGGACCTGGACCTTGTGCTTGACCGGGTGTACCACGCTGCGCTTCTTCCCATCGTACAGGCCGACAGCGTCGATCCGGCTCTTGGCCTCGCCGTGCTTACCGGGCTTGGAAGTGTCAATAGATAATATCTTGCAGGGTTCATCGTCGATGAGCATATATCGGCCGACCTTGAGCTCCCTTACCTCAGCCTGAGTCCACATAATATATCAGGTGAGGGAAATCCCCCACTGCTTATATATTTTGCTTATGCGCGATTGAGCCATCAAGAACGTTCCAGCCCTCCTAAAGGAAGGCTCGGAGCGCTCTTATCGGCGACCGAAGCCGCTGGGAAGCGTCACCTTCTCTTTCCGCTCCACCGCGGGCGTCCCCCTGCCCCTCTCTGCCCTCCCCCCTGTGGGGGGCGGGGGCCGCGGCGGGAAGAAGCCACCTGTCGGGGGGCACGGCGCTCCTTCGGGGGTGGCTCAGGGTACTTCCTCATTATCTCCTCCACCCGCATGGCGATGTCCGCGTTGAGCTGGTCTCCCACGAAGTCACCTTTGTAGTAGTCCACTCTGGAGGCGATGGCCAGCTTCCCGCCCATGGTGCGGGAGATCTTACCGCGCTGCCAGTATGGCGCACGGTGCACCGTAGGGTGCTGGAAAATGATCCCATGCTTGGGCGGCCTCTTTCCTTGCTTGAGGTGGGCGAACAAGGCCTTCTCCGCCCCCAGCAGCTGCACTGTGCCCGCTGGCATCTGGGAAAGCCTCTTCAGACCCCCGGCGATGGAAATGAGCCGGGCACCCAGGCTTGCCCCCACCACCGATGTGAGGTTGGGAGCGGCCTCCTGCATGCGCTCTGCGATGTACATCTCCAGGCGCTCCTTCTCCTCGTACAGGGACAGCAGGGTGGTGGCGAACCTCCGGACCACGTCCAGGTCCTTGTCCTCCAGCTCCGAACCCACCGACTCCAGCTGGAGATCGAGAGCGTCAAGTATGGCATCGCGGACCCCCTTCTCGGAGATCAGCTTGACGTACCTCTCCTCCCGCGCATAGTCGGCCAGCTCAGGGAAGTGGAGGCCATACCACTCATGCAGCCTCTCGCTCATGAGGTTGATCATCTCGATGGTGTCGTCCAAGGCCCGCACGGCCTGGACTATAAAGCGGTCTGCCGGCAGCGGCTCCCTGGTCCTGATCTTACCGAGCTCGACCATCACCCTCTGCATGAGCTGGGGCGAGAATCCGTAATCCACCGGCTTGATGAACGCAGTGTCCACCACCTCGGGCTTCCCCAGGGAGGACAGCCGGGGCTCGGCCACCCGCATCCTCTTCTGAGCGAGCTTCCTCTCCTCGGGAAGGACCTCACCCTTCTGCACGAGCGCCAGCTTGGCGGCTATGGCCTTGGGTTCCTTCTCGAACAGGAGGTGGCGGACCACCTGCTCCTTCTCCTTGTCCACCACGAACACGCCGAACCACTTCGTGACCAGGATCATCCCGCACCCCACTCCTTATCGGCTCATCAATGTTTGGATGCCATCCTGGCCACCTCCTCAGGGGGCAGGTCAGGGATGTTCCCCAGCTCCTCGCACCTCAGCTGAAGGAAAGCGATGTACTCCATCGTCTCCATTCGGGAGAAGGCCTCCATGATATCCCTCCCTACGGCCAGCGCCCCATGGCTCCTGAGCAGGGCGGCGTTGTCCTTCCCCAGGCCGGCGACGACGTTGTTCGCCAGCTCCGCCGATCCCGGTGTGGCGTAGCCTATCATAGGCACCTTCGGCCCCAGGACAAGGACGCCCTCCGGGGTTATGGCCGGCCGCAGCTCCCTATCCAGCAACGCCATGGTGGTGCAGGAGGGCGGGTGCAGATGCACCACCGCTCCCACGTCTGGGCGGGCACGGTAGAGCCCTGTGTGGAAAGGCGTCTCCATGGAGGGCCTTCCGCCCTCGGCCCTGCCAGTCTGTAGGTCCACCCTGATCATCTGTTCCGGGGAGAGGAGCCCCTTTATGGTGCCCGATGGCGTTATCAGGATGGTGCGCTCGTCCAAGCGGAGGCTGAGGTTGCCTCCAGATCCGAAGGTGAGGCGCCGTTCATAGGACAGCCGCGCCATTTCGGCTAGGTCTCTCCTGCCCCTGCCCTCGTCCATCAAGGCTCATCCCCCGTGACCTGGGCCTTGCGGACCCGCTCTATCTCCGCTGGTCGTAATATCCCCACCTCGGTTATGAAGCCGGTCACGTACTTCGCGGGGGTCATGTCGAACGATGGGTTTAGGGCGGGCGATCCCTCTGGAGCGAGCCGTTCTGCCCCCACCTGGGTGACCTCGTCCTCGGAGCGGTCCTCGATGACTATATCGTTGCCTGTGGAGATGGAGAAGTCGAAGGTGGATATGGGCGCGGCCACGTAGAAGGGAACGGCCAGCTCGCTGCACAGCACCGCCTTATCGAAGGTGCCTATCTTGTTGGCGAAGTCCCCGTTGGCGGCGATACGGTCCGCGCCCACGATCACCAGGTTCACATCCTTCCTTAGGTAGTGGCCGGCCGCACCGTCCACTATGATGGAGTGGGGGATACCTTCGTTGTACAGCTCCCAGGCGGTGAGCCTCATCCCCTGGAGGCGGGGCCGGGTCTCCGAAACGTACACATAGATGCGACGTCCCCTTTGCCAGGCCGTGCGGATGGGAGCGAGGGCGGTCCCGATGTCCACTGTGGCCAGGGCACCCGCGTTGCAGTGGGTCATGATGTTGTTCTCGTCCTTGATGAGCTCGGCCCCATACTCCCCGATGAGGCGGCATCTCTCCACCACCTGGTCTGCGTAGCCATCGGCCGCCTGGACAGGGTCATCGCCCCGCTCCAGCATGGCCATCATGTGGTCCACCGCGTAGAACAGGTCGTAGGCCGTGGGCCTCGTCCCCTTTAGCTCCGCAGCGGCCGCATTGATGTCCACCCCGTTGCGTGCCGCCAGCGCCATGCCGTAGGCCGCCGCTGCCCCTATGGAAGGGGCACCCCTGACCGCCATGTTCCTTATTGCCTCGGCCACACCCGTGTGGTCCTGGAGATCTATGACCTGGAATTGCTGGGGTATAAGGCGCTGGTCTATCATCCGGACCCTGCCGTTCTCGAACCATACCGCCCTGGTCTCCATGCTCTGCTCGCCGTTAACCACTCTCATAGTCAGACCCAGAAGTCATTCCCATCCGCTATACTAAACCATTGGCATAACGGCCGTTAACCGAACATTCGCTAAGACTTAATACGCACGGAGCAATTTAGTCCATTGACCACATGAAGAAAAGCTCCGCCCTAGATGTGTATTCTACCAGCTCCGGGCTGAAGCAGATCTCCAACCCGGTTCGTCAGAAGATCCTAAGCGAGCTCCAGAGGCGGGACCTAAGCCTGTCCGAGATCGCCCAGCTCACAGGAAAGGCCCAGTCCACGCTTTCGGTGCACCTGGACAAGATGGTGAAGGAGGGGCTGGTGGCATCGAGGGACGATCCCACCGACAACCGCCGTAAGATCTTCTACCTGGTGTCCAAGCCCGTGGGCAGCTCCGTTGTGCCCAGGGAGGACCTCACCAGGGCCATAGGTAGCATCATAGACAAGAGCATCGGCTCACCGGCCAAGTTCCTGAAGGGGGAGCTCAGGGCGCTGGTCATCGGTGTCGAGGCCATCGGCCTAAACATGGACCCGGTGCTCAAGGACATAGGCCGGCAGATCGGAACGGCGATGTCCAAGCACATGAGGTCGAACGATGTCAAGGGCCTTATCGACGAGGTGAAGGAGTTCTTCTCCCAGCATGACCTGGGAGAGCTGAACGTGTACTCCCTGGTACCGCTGACCCTGATAGTCAAGGACGACTACGACATGTCCGACGTACCGGACGTGGGAAAGACCCTGTGCATACTGAACGAGGGCATACTGGAGGCGGTGTTCGACGGCCGCACGGGCGTACCCCTGAGGGTCACCCAGTCAGAGTGCTTCGGGATAAAGAGCAACTACTGCAAGTTCGTCCTTGAGCCCACCCTTTACGACTAATGCGGCGGGTTCACTCTGGCCAGACCAGGATCGTTGGAGCACAGGGGATCCCGGGAATCAGCTCCTTCCCCGAAGTAGAAGGCATTGGCCCTGCACCCCCAGCATATCTTCTTATCGCAGGACCTGCAAACCATCTGTCCCGCCCCCTTGCGGAACTCTTTGAAGAATAGGGAGGACGATCCCCTCATTATGATGTCCCCCAGGTCCTGCTCCCGGACTGAGCCCAGCTCCCGACGCAGGGAGTAGCAGGAGGATACCACCCCGTCCAGGGAGATGAAGACCGTGGTGCCGCAGTACTCCCGGGGGAAGTCCTGGCAGCCCATGGTGTGTCCCTGAAGGAAGAGCGAGTCCCGGTAGCTATAGGCGGCGCTGACCGTTTCCGGCGAGGGGAGCATGGCATTCACCTCTCCTGACCCATCGACCGGCTTCAGGGACATGAGGCAGGTCCTCATTCCGTACTTTTCATACAGCACGTTCATGGTCTCCTTGACGTCCTCGAGTCCCTGCGCCGACGTGAGCATGAGAAGGTTCCCGATCTCCGCAGGTGGCTTCCCGATGTCCTGGAGCAGCTCCACCCCCCGGAGGGTGTCCCTCATCGTAGCGGGGTTGTACGAGGAACGCATCGACCGTAGCACCTCGGGATCGAGGGAGTCGAGGTGCACCATCACGTAGCCGCCCTCTGTGAGGTCCACCACCCACTTGGCCGTGCCCACATCGTTGAGGCGCGAGCCGCTCGTCCACAGGTTGTTGGTCATCCCGTTGTACCTCGCGGCCTGCAGTAGCTGGATCCAGTCAGGGCGCTCCATGGGGTCCCCGCCCATCCAGTCCACCTGCATGATGCCCAGGGAGGCAGCCCTTCGCAGCAGCTCCTTCATCTCCCGCACGGTCAGGGGCTCGCCCTTGGAGGACCTCTTCGCGTAGCAGTATAAGCAATCGGCGGAGCAGGCAGAGGTCACCTCGATCTGCAGCCGGAAGGCGGAGGCATGCTCAAAATATGAGGCCTGAAGTTTAGCCAGCGGTGAATTGCCAGCGAACATTGCGTCCAATCCGGAGGTGCCCTCGTTCATCCTGACCACAGCGTTTTTTCGCCCATGACGGCCATGCTCTTAATACCCTTTGCGTGAACATTAGCCGAGGTTCGATGCGTCCTCGGTCCAGAGCAGGAGAGGTTGGGCCTTGGTCGGCAGAGAAATCCTAGAACAACCATCAATAAAATGAGCACAGGTACATGCTAATTGTCGATGCCGGTGTGTACGGTCATATGTCCGTTCGGTCTAGAACGCCTTCGACCACATCTCCCAGCTCCTCGTGGGTAAGGATATCGTCCTCATATAAGACCAGGCCATAACGGCGGGCGCTCTCAAGTTCCTCTGTACGGTGGCCCTCCTCGTCGAGCAGCAGGATGGTGAGCTCGGCCCGGGGATGATCACTGAACAGCTGCCTAAGG
>MVRB01000211.1 GCA_002067635.1 Methanomassiliicoccales archaeon PtaU1.Bin030
TCCCTACCGTGCACCAAGATGGTCATGTCCTGCTGCCAACAGACCTCAGTGGGCGCGGGGTCGGCCATCAATACCACGGTCAGGCCCTTTGGCATGACCTCCGGGGTGGCCATTTACGAGACCCTGCTCTCCGCCTACCCTCCCTCGGGGGTGCGGGTGAGCATGATGCTTGGAGCGTCGGACCACTATCTGGACGGGTTCGAGCTGGCGTTCTTGCTCACCATGGCGCCTTCCCTTATGGCGTTCATCGCCGTATCCCTGATGAAGGACGTAGAGATGTGGACCGCTGCCGCAGCGCCCGTCCCGGGATCTAATTGACGAGAGGCATATGCCATAGGCCCAGCGAAGTATCGACATGCCCCATCCCATCAGCCAGCAAGCTTAATTAAGGAAATGACCTTCGAGGCGGCATTAGCAGCGAAAAGGCGAGCCGATCAAAGAGGATCGTCGAGATCGACGTTCTTCGGGTCATAGCGATAGTGGCCATCGTGGTCTCCCATCTTCACTTCTCCATACCGTCCTTCAAGGACAACAGCACGATTCTGATGGCCGAGACGCTCATAGCCACGATAGGGCTGACCCTTTTCTTCTTCCTCTCTGGATGCTCGCTCATGCTGAAGAGGCCGAGCTTCGGCACGGCCGGTGACCTCTGGACGTACCTGAGGAGGCGTCTACTGAGGATCTACCCCCTGTACTGGCTGGCCCTGGTGTTCACGATGGTGATGCACAGCTTGGGCGTCACCAGCGGCTGGATGACGGATATGGACGCAGGGCAGCTGTTGCTTACCATCCTGGGGTTACAGATCCTCCTATCTTCCTCCTTCACATTGGTGCCCTTCTGGTTCGTCAGTGCGATATTGGTTTACTACCTCCTCTTCCCGATCGTGGTGTTCGCTGCCAGCAGGATCCGGATGCCCTTCAAGTTCTCCGCCTTGGTCGTCAGCCTGATCATCTTCGCCTTTCTTCTGGCCGCGAGCGCACTGACCAACGAGTTGGATGACAGGCTGATCATCTACTACTGGTTCTTCATCGCCGGCATCATACTTGGCGGTGAGGTCGATCTGCCCTCCATCACGCTTTCGAGGTCGTTGCCATGGATCGTGATATCGGCCATAGCGCTCCCTTTCACCAAGCCCGATTTGCTCCCGTCGCCTCTAGGGGACCGGATAGGATCGCTCCTGCCAGCGTACATCTCCGATTTCCTCTCCGTAGCATTGGTGGGCATCATCGGCATCCTGGTCATGCTCCAGGCGGCAAAGTTCTACAAAAGGCATCTCTGGGCGAGGACGTCCCGAGCCATGATGTGGATCGCGCCCAACACTCTGTCGATATACTTGTTCTCCGGCTTCCTGGTGTACCTGGCGGCCAAGATGGCCGAGAGCGTAAGCCCCTCGCTGGTAGCGGTCGCGGCCATTGCCGTCGGTGTACCGCTAGGACTGTTCATCCCTCCCCTTGTCCAGGTGGCGGTGGACAAGGCGGTCGACCTGATGTTCGGCCGGAGAGGGAGCATGGCCTGAGCCAGCGATCATTATATGGGTAGCATACACAAGATCGATCAGGCACCATCCGGTACCGGTCGGGAGGACCGTCCGAGGTGAGCTAGCGTGATGTTAGCACTTAACGGCCCGAAGCTGAGCTACCCAGCCCTTTGTTTCATCATCGGCGCCTTCTCTTGAACGTCAACGTTACCAGAGAGAGGGTGATAGCCAGGGCGAGGACGAGCGCGAGAAGCAGGACGTCGCTGCTCAAACCGCCTTCATCGGCGGCTGACAGCCTTGAGGTACCCATGGAGGTGCTCTCACCGCCTACCACCTCCACCTCCATGGTCAGGGGCTCGAACCCCTCCTGCTCCACAGTGATGGTGTAGGAGCCGGCGGTCACGTTGCTGAAGGTGTACTGGCCGAAGGCATTGGTGCTGGTGGTGATACCGCTGCTCAGCTTCACGATCACGTTCGCTAAGGGGGCGCCTCCCTCATCTGTCAGCGTTCCGCTTATCTCGCCGGTCCCGGTGGTCCCGAGCGTCCAGGTTGTTTCCACCTCGTTCCCGGCGAGGTCCTGACCATGTATGACCACGACGTAGGGGCGATCCCGCTCCAGTAGGGAGAGGGTGCACCTGGCCTCGTTCCCGCTCCATGAGACGGGCATTTGGACACCGTCTATAACAACGGTCACAGAGGCGGTGCTCATCGCCTCCGAGAACCTGATCACCATGTCCGAGGTTATATCGGCGCCGTCGCCGGTGGTTGTGACCTCTGCGGTGGGGGCAATGGTGTCGATTATGACGGATGTGGAGCGCTCACCAAGGTTTCCCGCCGCATCGTATGCACGCACGTATAGGGTCCAGCATCCGTCCTCCAGGCCTGAGAAGTGGTAGCTCGTCGAGGTTGTGGAAATCCAGGAGATGCCGTCGATGCTGACCTCATAATGGCCTATCCCGGAAAGGGCATCGGTGGCCGTCCAGGACATGGTGGCCGAGCTGACATTTAGGTACGGGCCCCCTGCAGGCGCATGTATGATGAGGCTTGGCCCGGTGGAGTCCAGGATAAAGTACACAGAGTCCACGCTGACCCATCCAGCTGCATCCGTTACTCTTACATAGGCGGTGTGGGGGCCGTCGCCCAGAGGGAGCGCATAGGTCGTCCCATACGCACTGGTCCAGTTGCTTCCATCGGCACTGACCTCGGTCAGGACTATGCCTGAGAGGTCGGACGCTGACCATGTGAGAACGCCGTTACCCACCAACGCCCAGCCGGTAGGCGAGGTGATGGTCAGCACCGGAGCGTTAAGATCGATCTTTACAACGAGGGACCTTGTGATCTCGGTGTTGCCAGCCGCGTCGACCGAGTAGTATTGAACGGTGTGACTGCCTTCTCCGCTAACGAGGAAGCTGCCGCTGTACGTGGTCCAGGGGCCGCTGTCGGTCCTGTACATCGTGAGGGAGACGCCACTGGTAGCGTCGCTGGGTGTTAAGGTCACCGTAACATTCTGATGGTTCCAGGACGAGGGTGGGGCTCCGTCGGTGGAAGCCGCAGTGGTGGGGGCGTGGCCATCGAAGACGATGCTCGCGTCGTGTGACAGGGGCACGCTCTCCATGTTGCCAGTCAAGTCCGTGGCCACGGAGTAGAACCTGTACTCCCCCTCCTGGTTCCCCACCTCCTGGAAATAGAAGATGACGCTGGTGCCGCTCCATGAACCCGAGGGGTTGAACGAGGGCGCATACAGCGAATAGTTCGCAGAGCTCCCGAAGCTGTAATAGATCTTCACATACCCGTCCCACGCGGCGGTCCCATCATACACATGGCACACCAATGTGATGGTGTTCGAGGTCGTGTACGCCGGCAGTGGGCCCACATACGAGGACGGGACAGTAATATCGGCCACTGTCAGCAGTAGGTCATCTAGGTAGACGCCCTCGTTATTGCCGTTCAAGGCATCGCTGTGGAAGACGAACCGGACCATGGTCGTTCCGTTGGTTATGAGCGCTTGGTCATGGTCCCAGCCCGCGGAGGATGCCAGCGGCTGGGTCCAGACCAGGGCCCATCCACCCTGTTCCGTATATGCCTCGAGGTAAAGTCTGTCGGAGAGGCTGCTTCCGGTCGAGGCCCAGTAATGGAAGTTGAGCCGGACCAGGCCATGCTCGGACAGGTCGGGAAGCGCCATCAGCATGATCCCCTCCATGTTGGTGTCGTAGTACCCGTTGATAACGTTCGGACGACCGTTCGCCCCGTACCCTGAGGCCGCGCACCAGGCGCTGGAGGCCCCAGAGCTCGACCTCTTGCCGACGGTTCCCCAGGTGTCCTGTCCGGAGGCGGCGTTCTCATCGGTACAGCTCATGCCGGACAATGTGCCCTCGAAGCCCGTGTACGCGATGGCCTCCGATCCTGTCCACTGGACGTTGTCGATCCACCCGCAGTCGTCGCCAGCGCTGACATACTCATCCTTCTCGTAGCTCCAGGTGAGATTGTGCAGGCCCGATGGTAGGACCAGATGGACCCTCGCCCAGCTCTGCTCCCCCGATATCCCGCACATCAGGGACCCGTCCACATAGAAGCGCAGGAAGTCGTAGTCCGTCTCCGAGGAAACCTTCCAATCGAAGGAGATGGTGCCTGGGCCGTCCACGAGGGCGATGAACATGGATGCGTTCCTGTCGCCCACATCTCCGCTCTGCAGCGACGATGAGCTTCCGTTGCCCGAGTCAACGCCCACCCACTGGGCATTGCCGGCGAAGCTGAGCGCAGGATAGCCCCAACCGAGGGCATCGGCCTCGGAGATCTCAACGAGAGGTCTCTGGGATAGGTGCACCTGGCAGGGT
>MVRB01000212.1 GCA_002067635.1 Methanomassiliicoccales archaeon PtaU1.Bin030
GGACCGCCCTCCGGTGGAGGAGGAGCATCGCGGGTGCCGGTGCGGAGAGGTGCTCCGGGGCATCATAGAATCCCATGAGTGCCCCGCCTTTGGTAAGGGGTGCACCCCTCGCTATCCCATGGGCCCGTGCATGGTGTCGCGCGAGGGGGGCTGCAACATCGCCTTCCGTTACCAGGGAAAGATGTGATCACCGGGCGGGATGATGCCACATCATGCGTATGCTGATCACGAACATCCAAAGGAGCAGGCATCCCACGGCCAGGGCCTCCAACCCCGGCAGTGGAAGGATCGCCGCGCCGACCAGGCAGACAAGGAGTAGGAGTCCTGTCAGCATCGCCATGCTGGGATGGAAGACGTAGCTTTTTGCGAACGGGCCTATCAGGAGGACCAGGGCCAATGCGGCTGTGCCGAAGAACGAGTAGCTCACCACAGTATGTGGAGTTCCCGTGTCAATGGGGAAAAGACCTACACCTATGAGCAGAAGGGAGGCAAGCCCCATCAATACCGCCCCTGCCCTTCCCATCATGCCCGGGGACAGGACCTTGTACAGCCCCACCGAGAACAGAAGGGAAAGGATGCCGGTGACCATCGCCCCCGTGTTGAACAGCAGGTAACCGCTCCTGGAACGGTCACCCAGCTCGCTTAGGGTCATCTCCCCGAGATGCCAGTTGCCGTCGACGAATACGGCGGCCGTCCACATGATCGCGAAGAACAGGGACCCGGCGATCCCCGCCATAGCGCCCAACCGAGGAGATAGGAATGCAGTGTTCACGTGGCCATATACCAATATCCTAGTTATTCATCTTTGCGAATTAATATTCTAAAATAATAGAACGGTGGAACCAGATGGAAGACATTACATATATTGATACAAAATTATTATTGATTCATTATGGTAACGTATCGCAACGGTGACGAGCTCATGATGGTTCTCCGAAGGGCATTGGAGATCGAGCTGTCGTTCGAGCATGAGTCCCAGTGGGAGGCTTACTATGAGAAGGAGAAGCTCCGCGCCCTGCTCATGGAGCTCATAGTGGACTCTGCACAGCACGCGGAGATGGTCCAGAGCCTCATGGCCATGGTCAAGGTAAGCCCGGGCAAGACCTTCTCGCCGGTAAGGGGCAGAGAGTTCAACTTCAAGAACAAGAACGAGCTGGAGATGATGATGGACCTGGGACGGACGGAGATACTCATGCGCGACCTATATACTGATGTCAGGGACTCCTTCTCATCGTCCCCCGCGGGCCTGCTGCTAGATGATGCCGATGCGCATCGATTCCTGACCACCATAAACTCCCTTATCGCCGCAGAGCAGCATCACTCGGAACTGGTCGCCAAGCACGTGGGGAAGGTGGAGAGGGTCCGCTGAGGGGCCAAACCGCACACAGGTATAACAATGGCATGAAGGATACGGCGTAGGAAAAAGGAAGGGAGGCGTGCGCTTGGCAGCTATAGAGGGAAACGGAACACTGGAATACCGCGCGGAGATGAAGGTCCAGACGAACGGGAACGGAAACGGGTATGAAGTCCCTAAGAAGAAGGCGGTCGCGGTCACCCTTCCCCCAGGGTCCAAGCCTCTCAAGCTGTATGGCGATAGCGCGGACGAGTTCATTCCCAAGATCCAGGGCTCATCATTGACCTGGATCAACTTCACGGTCAAGGACGTGGAGAAGGACGGGACACTGGTGGCCACCGCTTTCGGCTTCAGCGAGAGCATGGTACCCACGCTCCTAAAGGGATACTTCACCAACTTCGAGGACCGAGATGTGGAGCTGGGTATCCTGCTACCGGCGGTCCGGGTGAAGAAGGTGGACTTCCAGTGCTTCCCCCTTTTGATACTTGTGAAGAAGAACCTGGTGCTGACCATCCACTCCGAGGACGTATCCCGTTTGGTCAACTTCTCCCGGTACGCCGAGGCCTTCGTTCGCAAGCTCCCCGAGAACATGCTTCCCGAGGACAAGGTCACGACGATGCTGTGCCGGATCATCGATGAGAACAACAACCGCAACTTCGAACAGCTCCGTGAGATCGAGGACCAGGCCGATTGGCTATCAGAGAGCCTTCTGGACATGAAGGCGGAAAGGAGCATGCTAGGGAAGAGCATCTATGAGATGAAGCACACCCTCATCGTATACCTCAACACCCTCTGGCGCACTCTCGATGTCCTCAACAACCTCAGGTACGGTGATGCCGATGTCATTACCGATAACCCCAAGGTTCTGGCGAAGGTCAACCTGCTGGTCGTCGATGTAACGCAGCAGATCTCGCTGAGCGAGCACATGTCGGAGGTCCTCGCCTCCGGGCTGGAGGTCCTGCAATCCATCTACAACAACCAGCTGCAGGTCCTCAACAACCGCATGGCCCTGGCCATGACATGGCTAACCATCCTGGGCACGGCGGTGCTGGTGCCGAACACCCTGGCAACCATAGGTGGGCTCCTTCCCCTGGAAGGCTCCTCCCTGACCTGGTTCCTATATGTCATACTGTTCTCTACCCTTGCCTCCACGGCGCTGGCCTGGTGGTGGGTGAGCAAGAAGATATACCTTCCCACAAGAGCGGACGAGTTCGTTCCGGTCAACGAGCGTCGCCACAGGAAGAGATGATATCTTTCTTTTTTCGGATGGACCGTCACCTTAAGGTTAGGCGATCCGTATCGCCGGACCGATGCTGGACGGTCCGTGATTACCAACCAAATTCTCCTCCTGGATTACAGTAATGATTAAGTGGGAATGGGTCGATGAGGGCCTGAACAATTGAGACCATTTCATAATGGAACGCTGAGAACGTGAATTGATATGACCCAAGATTTTACCAGTCTACAGTTAGCCGAACCCGTGATGAAGGCCATAGAGAACATGGGTTGGAAAGAGCCAACTCCGGTTCAGGTGGGGACGATACCATTGCTGCTGCAGGGGCGGGACGTCATCGCCCAGGCCCAGACAGGAACAGGTAAGACCGCAGCTTTCGGCATACCAATCATCCAGGGGATAAAGCCTGGAAAGCTCCCTTCTGCCCTCATCCTGTGCCCCACGAGAGAGCTGGCAGTGCAGGTGTCAGAGGAGATCAAGCGCCTGAGCGCCAACCTTGACCTACAGGTGCTGGCGGTATATGGCGGTGCAGGCATGGAGCCTCAGTTCGAGGCCCTGCACCGGGGCGTGGACGTGGTCGTGGGTACCCCGGGTAGGGTCATAGACCACATCCAGCGGAAGACCCTCGATCTGAAGAACGTCCGTTACCTGGTACTTGATGAAGCGGACCGCATGCTGGACATGGGCTTCATCGAGGACATAACCTACATCATATCCAAGGTCCCCAAGGAACGCCAGACCATGCTTTTCTCGGCCACCATACCCGGTGAGATCAGGAAGCTGGCCGAGGAGCACATGAGCTCGCCCCAGGTGGTATCGGTCTCTGAGGACGAGCTGGTCCTCCCCAACACCAAGCAGATGTACTTCTCGGTGGGCAGGAAGAACAAGATCTGGGCCCTTTGCCGGGTCCTGGACAAGGAGAAGCCCAAGGCCATCGTGTTCGCCCAGACCAAGCATATGGTGGACATCATCGAGAGCCGGCTCACATCTTACGGTTATCCCGCCGCGGCCATACACGGTGACCTGACACAAGCCCGGAGGGAGAAGGTGCTGGGTGATTTCCGCTCCGGAAAGATAAGGGTCCTTATCGCCACCGATGTTGCCGCCCGAGGTCTCGATATCGAGGGTGTCAACTATGTCATCAACTACGATATCCCGGAATCACCTGAGAGCTACGTGCACCGTATAGGAAGGACAGGACGTGCTGGCAAGGAGGGAAAGGCCATCACCTTCGTCTCCAGCGATGAGATGCATCTTCTGGAGGCCATTCAGAACTTCACCGATGTGAAGCTCAAGCAAGTGGAGGTTCCGGGAGCGAAGGGCCAGGAGACGGTCAGAGAGGTCCTTGACTTCGACGAGATGTCCGACATATTCGGCATGGTGCGCTTCGAGATCAACATCGGCGCCAACGATGGTGTTAACAAGGTGGAGCTGGCTGATTTTATAGCACGGACGGCCAGAGTGAACGAGATCACCATAGGGCAGATAGAGATCGGCCCCACCAAGACCGTCGTGGAGATCCACAAGGACGTAGGACTGAAGGTGCTTCGTGCTCTACGGCAGTCTTCCTACAAGGGCAGGAAAATTAGCGTCACGCCCCTGAACCGTAAACGTTGAGAAGATACGTTCAGCGCCACTTGGAGTAGCGGTCCAAAAGGGTGCACACATCATCGGCAGCGATCTTGTCGATGGTGCCCAACTTCTCTATCTCCCTAACGTATTCTTTGGTCTCCTTAACGGAGACCCTCGATGCCTTGGCGATGATGTTCGCTACGACGGTGGGTATAGCGGTCTTGTCCATGGGGGCAGCGTTGAGTATCTCCCGAAGATCGTACTTGAACGAACCCATTCGGTGAAGGTTCAACATGGCCACCCGGGGTGTCTGAGGCCGGAACTTCTTCTTATCGTCCCTGGCACCCGGCTTGAATGGTGGTCTACTAGGCAATATGATAACTCCGATGGGAAAAGAAGGGCTCCATTACTTAAACCTTGTTCCTCAGACAGACGGAATTATCATTGGCCCCCCTCATGCCAGCGTCACAACCTGTCGGTCGATATCGGCTATAGCCATTATGTCAAACTGACGTCCGGGCATGGACCCTCCGGCCATCCACCTTTTCAGGGAATATCGCGGTTATCACCGCCCCTTCCTCAAGAATCCTCTGACACTCTTCTTGCTCCCCTTCCTCAATCCAGTGATGAGCATGTCCTTCTTGAACAGCCACACCGACAATCCCACGGTGACAGCGGCGAAAACCGCCTCGTAG
>MVRB01000213.1 GCA_002067635.1 Methanomassiliicoccales archaeon PtaU1.Bin030
AAATTTTAAATCGTAGCACGTTATTTACTGATCTGGAGACGGGAACCCTTGTTCTATCGCCAATTTGTTCCTCCAACCCCGGCTCCCTCCATTTTTTCCCCCAGATGTCAATTGATTAAGAAACTGGCACATGAGATATTTACAAAGGCGACCTATCGAAAGGGCGATGGTGAATTCTATCGACGAGGATTAACCAGGTAAACGGCCAGATGCGAGAACCAAGGGACTTTCCAGAATATCGATAATGCGTATCCCTCCCTTAGAACGAAATGGATCGGATCAATTTTTTTCATGTTATAATTGGATTATACATCCAACATAGTTAAATACTAAGTTGGATGATTCCTCCAACCTTGATAAGATGAAGGTAAGCGGAGGACCGACACAGGACGAGGTGATGGCGGTCTCATTGTTCAAGCTGGCCTTGAACGAGGGGGATGTCATAGCGGACGTAGGGTGCGGCACCGGAAAGGTGTCCATAGAGGCTTCGAGGACCTGTGGTCGGGTCTACGCCATCGATGTAAGGGACGAGGCGATAGCGGCCGCAACTCGCAATATTGCAGAGAACAACGCCGGAAAGGTACACTTGTTGAAAGGAAACGCGAAAGACGTTCTACCAGGATTGGGGAGATTGGACGGTGCCTTTGTTGGTGGATCGCAGGACCTGGATGACGTATTACGTATTCTCGCTAGCCAGGTTACAGGAAGAATAGTTGTGAACGCGGTGCTGCTTCGAACGCTCGAGCAGGCGGTAACCACTATGCAGCACCTGGGGATATTTGAGGAGGTCATACAGGTCTCTGTGTCCCGGTCCTATCCGCTCGCTGACTCCTTCCTGTTCCGTCCCATCGACCCCGTATACATAATCGTTGGAAGGTGCAAGTGATGTTGATTGCGTTAGGAATTGGACCAGGGGAGAGCGATCTGATCACAGTGAGGGGGGCCAGGCTATTGGCCGAGGCGGACAGGGTGTTCGTCCCTGGCAGGATAGCTAAGGACATCGTCGCCCCTTACGCGGATGCGGAGATGCTAGATTTCCCCATGACCGATGATGAGGCGAAGATACGCGCCGCCATGGAGCGCAATTGTGATGCCATAGCCCCGATCGCGCGGAAGGGGACCGCCGTCCTGGGCATTCTTGGGGACCCAGGTTTCTACTCTACCTTCGGCAGGCTGTGTGATGTCATGAGGAGCAAATATCCAGACATAGAGTCCAGGGTGGAGCCGGGGATCAGCTCCATAACGGCCATCGCCTCCCGTCTGAACATCTCTGTCAACTCTGGTCTGCTGGTCACCGATGGTTCGGAGCAGAGATGCCTCGTGCATCTAAAGGTCCGTGCCCCGCGGGAGATGATGAACGATCTCCGCTCCCAGGGCTACAACGAGTTCCACCTGGTGGAAAGGATGCACATGGACGGTGAAAGGGTGTACCGCGATGAGGAAATGCCGGAGACCTGTGACTACATGAGCGTTATGTTCGCCCGGAGGTCATAGGATGTCCACACCCGTGGTCTGGTTCGTGGGAGCAGGTCCAGGAGACCCTGACCTCATCACCATGAGGGGTAACGAGCTTCTCGTCGGCGCGGATGTTCTGATCTATGCCGGTTCGTTGGTGAACCCTGCCCTGGTGGAGCGTTCTCGGGCGGTAGTGAAGATGGACAGCTGGGGGATGTCCGTGGAGGAGATGGTCCCCATCATGACCGACGCCGCCAAGGCAGGGAAAAGGGTTGTGAGACTGCACAGCGGCGATCCCGCCCTCTACGGCTCTATAGTGGAGCAGATCGCCGAGCTGGAGAGGCAGGGGGTGGAGGTGCGCATCGTTCCCGGTGTGAGCTCGCTGTTCGCTGCCTCTGCGGCCCTTAAGACCCAATACACCCTCAAAGGGGTCTCGGAATCGCTGATAATAACCAGGCCTGCTGGCGAGACCCTGCAGGAGGACGACATCCCCAAGCTGTCGGAGATGGGTTCCTCCATGGTCATATTCTTAGGCACGGACAAGCTGGGTGAGATAGTGCGTAAGCTGCGCTGCCCGGGAGATACACCTGCAGCGGTCATCTACCATGCATCCTGGCCTGACCAGAAGATCGTTAAGGGATGCGTGTCAGACATCGCCCAGAAGGCTGAGGAGGCGGGGATCCACAAGACGGCCCTGATCCTCATCGGGGGCATTGTGGAACCCATGGAGCGGTACCACCGGTCGGTGCTGTACTCATGAGGTGCGTCGTCATCCATATAGACCGACCATCGCAGGCCAAGCAGCTAGCGGAGTGGCTGGGCGCCGATGTGATGGAGTACACATACGATGCTTTCGAGGGGGCCTTCCAGAAATATGAGGTCATCATCGCGGTGATGGCCAGCGGCATCGTGGTGAGGAAGCTGTCGCCACTGATACGAGGCAAATGGGTGGACCCCGCGGTGGTCGTGGTCACTCCCGACCTGAGGTACTGCATACCCATCCTGGGGGGGCACCACGGAGGGAACGAGATCGCCAGGAAGCTGGCCTCCCGTGGCCTGACACCCGTGATCTCCACCGCCACCGACGCCCTGGGGAAGGACTCGGTGGAGGAGATAGCGGCCCGCTCTGGCCTGGAGGTCGTGAACAAGGTTTCGACGGTCGCGGTCAACACCGCCTTCGTCCACGGCGATGTTCCGGTCTACAGGATCGATGGTCCGGCTGTGGTGCTGATCACCCCCGGCGTTTCCATCCTTTCACGGCCTGGAGAGTACGTGGTGGGAATCGGATGCAACCGGGGGACCGACGCCGCGGAGGTGGTAGGTGCGGTCCGTGATGCCCTTAGAACGCTCAGCATCCCCGAGAGCGAGGTGCTGGCCTACGCGACCACCATGAAGAAGGCGGATGAGGAGGGCCTTACCGCCGCTGTCCGCGAGCTCGGGGGCAGCCTGTACTTCCTCGATGATGACACCATCAACTCTCAGCCCGTGGCCTCTAGGTCAAAGGCCGAGCTGATCGGTCTTATCGGGGTGGCCGAGCCTTCGGCCTTGGCCCTGTCAAAGCGCAAGGAACTAGTGATGAGGAGGAGAGCTAATGGAAACGTCACCATCGCGATCGCAAGATGAGGTCAGCGGAAAACTTTATGTGGTAAGCACCGGGCCGGGGGACCTGGATAACCTTACCCCATTGGCACAGAGGGCCATAAGGGAGTCGGACGTGGTAATCGGGAACAGGCTGTACCTGGACCAGATGGAGCCGCTGTTGGAGGGCAAGATCGTGATCCATTCCTCCATGGGGAAGGAGGTCGAGCGCGCCCGTGAGGCCGTTCGACTGGCAAGGAACTCCAAGGTGGCCATGGTCAGCGGCGGTGATGCCGGGGTCTATGGCATGGCCAGCATCGTCCTGGAGCTGGTGCAGCACGAGGCTCCCACGCTTGATGTGAAGGTCATCCCGGGAGTGACCGCGGCAACGGCAGCGGCATCCATCCTCGGTTCGCCGCTTTCCAGCGATTTCCTGGTCATCTCCCTGAGCGACCTGCTGACCCCGTGGGAGGTCATAGAGAAGCGCCTGGACCTGGGGTTCCAGATGGGAATACCCATGGCCGTGTACAACCCCCGCAGCCACAACCGCCCGGGGAACCTGAAGAAGGCTTTGGAGATAGGGCTCCGGTATGCCAGGCCGAGCACCCCCATCGGGATCGTCAGGAACGCATACAGGGGAGAGGGGGAGAGCTTCCTGGTAACCGACCTGGGATCGCTATATGAGGACGACAGCGTGGTGGACATGCATTCCATGGTCATCATCGGAGGGGAGAGCACCGAACTGTTCAAGGAGGGAGAGAATGTCAGAGGGATCATCACGCCGAGAGGGTACCACCGAAAGTACGTATATTGACCTGGGAGCTGACACCGCCGAGGGGTACAGCATATCCAGCCGAAGCAGGCAGCTGGCCCGCAGGACCTTGGGCAACGAGACGCCGGAGGACCGTATCAGGCAGCGCTGCTCCATAGCCGTGGGGGACTTCTCCATGGCCGATCTGATGCATTTCCGTCGGGACCCCATCGCTGCCGGGCTGGCCGCGCTCCGGGCGAAGGCCACGATATACGCCGACATCCGCATGGTGCAGATCGGCATCCAGAAGAAGGGGCACGAATGCAAGGTGGACTGCCT
>MVRB01000214.1 GCA_002067635.1 Methanomassiliicoccales archaeon PtaU1.Bin030
GCCGGCCGGTTGTTCGTGATAAAATCCATGACCTCTCTCTCCATCTTCACCGGAAGATCACCAAGAGAATGAGTGTAAGGCCAGGTTAATAAAAAGGGGGGAAGGTGTTTCCGGGCGTTCGAAGGGGTTCACCGGTTATTCGGCTCTCCGAACTTCAGGGCAGAGGTGAGGGTGCTCTTGATCTCGCTAAGGGACCTGCCCACCTCCTCATCGGCCTGATCACGCTCAGATATGTTCTGGGTGACGAGGGCGGAGGCGCAGCGGTCGGCAACCATCTCCAAGAGCTTGGCGTCCCGTTCGTTCTCGGTCCTGGGATCGTCCCAGGCCACGAAGAGGGCTCCGATGATGTCTGAGCCCTGCTTGATGGGCACGCCCAGGAGGGACTTGGACCCCGAGCTCTTGAGGGCGCTGGAGACCTCGCCGTACTGGACGCTCTCCACGAACACCGGGCGGTCCTCCTTCACGATCTTGCCCGGGAACTCTTCGCCCACGCTCTCCGTGAGGTCTGCGGGGACAGCCTCCCCGAAGCCATAGCTGGCACGGCCGGTCAAGCTGTCGCCCTTGCGGCTCATCACCATGGCGCCCTCGGCACGAGTAACCTGCGCCAGGTTGCGCAGGAGGGTCTCCAAGGTCTGCTGGGGGGGCGCAGCGTTCACCGGGATGGAGGACAGCTGCTTCAGCTCCGAGAGCTCCTCGCTCACCGAGGACAGCTGCTTCATGAGGCTCTCTTTGTCCTCCTGGGCCTTCCGCTTCTCAGTGATGTCGCGGACCCTGTCCATCCGCGCTTCCTTGCCCTTGTACATAATGTCCCGCGACACTATCTCCACGGTGAGGGTCTTCCCGTCCTTGCGGTTGAGCATGACCTCGAAAGTACCCTCCGCCGCTCCGGAGAGCTGGGGGGATACCATGCCGCGAAGACCGGGTGTAACCAGGGACGACAGCGACATACCGATGAGCTCTCCGGTGTCGTAACCGGTCATGGATGCATAGTGCTCGTTCACCTCCACGATCTTCCCCTCCTGAACTATAGCCAAGCCCTCGAAGGCGGTCCCGATCATGTACTGGTTGCGCTCCTTGATCTCCTGAAGCTCCTTCTCCAGCTTAGCGGCCTTCTTCTTCTCAGAGAGGTCCCTTATGAGGGCATAATAGTACTGCACCTTCCCGTCCTTATCGTTGGTCTGGCAGAGTATTACCTCCACAGGGGTCTTGGACCCGTCCTTGTTGAGATGCCACTTCTCGTAGAACTGGGGCTGGCCGGTCTTCCTCAGCTCCTCCATGGCCTGTGCCTCTCTGTCCTGGCACTCTGATGGCGTCAGGTAGAGGACCCACGGCATTCCGCGAAGCTCGTCCTCGGTATAGCCGCTGAGCTTGGTGAAGGCCTCGTTGAACGCCATGGTCTTTCCGTCAGGGTAGCCGGCCACGAAAGGCATGGTCGACTTGTCCATCGCATCTGCTAGCAGGTGTACGTAATCCCGAAGGACCCTCAGCTCCCTCTGGATGTTGGTCTCATGTTTATCACCGATATCTGGCATGACAATCACACTTCTGGGCTGATCCCCGCCAACCCGTTCTCTCCGTCTCGCCGCTCTCCCAGTCCACGGACGGTGGCAGGCCCCGTTCCATTTTTCTCATCGCATTAATCCTTTCCTCCGTGAAATCTTAATAATCAGAATAACCCTGTGGCCAGACCATCAAGGTGTAAGCGACATGAGATTACTGGTGTGCAGCCTGGAGGACAACGCGAGCGTTAACATCCGGGACAGGGTGCTGGCCCTCGGCAACTGGACCAAGCGGGGGGAGCTGGACGGATCGCCCGTGCACTTCCTTAGGGACATGGCCCTGGTCACCGTTCCCCGCCTCCACCTGTGGAACAATCACATCGATAAGGTCGCCGCCAGCGCGCTGGGCATATCCATCAAGGAGGTTGTTTTCCTCTCTCGCCACAAGGCCGCCTCGGGAAAACGCTCCCTCACCGTGCACCCTATTGGCAACTGGGGCCGGGCCGATTACGGCGGCAGGGACGCCACAGTGGTCCCCTCGGCGCCCCATCTCATGTCCTCCCTGCTGAGGCAGCTGAAGAAGGAGGCGGCAGGGCTGGACTTCGACATCACCTTCGAGGTCACGCATCACGGCCCCTACCTGGAGACCCCTACCCTGTTCATAGAGATCGGCAGCAGTGAGGCCACGTGGGGGGACCTTGATGCTGCCCAGGCCATCGCCCGCTCCCTCATGAACGTGGAGGTGTCCGCGTACCCCGTGGCCATGGGGATCGGGGGCGGCCACTATGCTCCCAGGTTCACCGAGTCCAGCCTGCTCAAGAAGATCGATTTCGGTCACATGCTGCCCAACCACGCCTTCGACCTGGAGGACAGGGAGGGCCTGGCCGATATGATCAGGAGGGGCATGGAGGGCAGTGGGGCTTCCCTCGCGTACATCCATAGGAAGTCGATGAAGCGGTCCGAGGCCACCTTGCTGTCCGAGCTCGTCAGGTCCTTGGGCTACCGCACGGTGGACAGCTCGGACCTGGAGGATATCAATCCGTCCAAGCCAGATCCAAATTAAGGCTCACTTCTTTCCGGCCTTCGCCTTGGCCTTGACAGCTTTGGCGGGCTTGGCGGTGCTGGCAGCCTTCTCTTCCTCCAGCTCCGCGAACAGCTCGCTCAGGCCGCTCCTGGCCACCGACCATGTGGGAACGCCGCCGCACACCACAGCCACGTGCATGGCCTCCACTATCTCCTCCTTGGTGGCCCCATAGTTGACGGCCACCCGCGCCTGGGGGTAGATGCAGCCCTCGCACATCCGGGTCGCCACGCAGGCCAGGGCGATTAGCCTCTTGGTCTTTCGGTCCAAGGCGCCATCCTCCACCAGCACCCTGTCCAGCTCCTTTATGACCACTGCCAGCTCAGGGTTGTGCTCCCGTATATGGTGGAGGGTGTGCGGCGCATAATTGCCCATCCGGCACTTCATCTCCGCGACCGCATCCTCTGCGCTTACATCGTCCTTCAGGTTCTTGATCCGCTTGCACTGCTTTTCTTCCTCGGTCATAACCGCTCCTCCTCTTGGCTCCAATGGCTATGTTGCGTCGACCAGTTAATGCTTCCCCCTGACATCAATCGCCGATGACCGTTCCCCTGATCCTGCCCCCCCTCATCGCGTCCTCCATGTCCTGGAGATCTCGGCCGGACACGATGAACAGCGGTATGCGGCACCTCTTGATGATATCTGCTCCCATGGGATCGAAAACGTGGGAGTTACCGGCCCCGTGGCCACCCGCCATCATGTCCCCGAGCTGATCGAAGGTCAGCCGGTCGTACTTCCTGGCATCGGGGAACTTCCGGGGGTCGGCGGAGTACACCCCGTCCACGGAGGTGGCGTTGACGATGCGTGATGCCCCTACCTTCTCGGCTAGCGCCGCGGACACCCCGTCGGTCGTATGACCAGGAGTGGTCCCGCCCATCACCGCCACCCGACCCGGTCGACCCTGGGCGGCGGCCTCCTCGATGGTGACCGGCACCTCATCGTATGCTATGTCCTTGAGCGCGAGCTGTAGGAGGCGGGCGTTCAGACGTGTCACACCGATGCCCAGCTCGTCCAGCTGTTCCTCGGTGGCGGAGAGCTCGCGAGCCGTGTTGATATAGTAGCGAGCGACCCTGCCGCCTCCGCAAACGACGTAGATCTCCATCTCGTCGGTCAAGGCCCTCAGCAGCGATGCGAGATCGTTGAGGAAGGTCCCGTCCCGGTCATCGGGGATGAGGATGGAGCCTCCTAGTGAGATGACTATCTTTTCCATGTGGATTTCCCTCCAATTCAGCTATTGCCTGCTCGCGAAGGTGTAGATATAGCCGCATATCACCAAGGCATTTAATCATATCATTCACCATATTCCTGATCCACAAGGTCAGACCGCTCCCTGGAGCAGAGCAGGAAGCTGAAATGCACGTGACCACGGAGATATCCGACGAGGCTTGTGACCTCGCTGCCGTAGCATGGTTTCGGGCGAAATCCTCGGAAGGTATAGACCTCAGGAAAAGATTTACCGTGCGCCGCATTAGAGCTACGGTCCCCTCCCAGCTTGCCCTCCATGACGCTGTCACGGCCGTTCACAAGGCGGTATAGAGCACTGCCGCCAGGTGCCTGTCAGGGCCCCCAAGCGACGGAGGTCATCCGGTCCACATCGTCCATCCCAGCAGCGGTACTCCAGCGGGCGGGAGGCTGACCAACATGTTTAATACGGAAATACCTTTAGCGTAAAAAACGCGCAGGTCGAAGTTAAATGGCTCCAGATGAGAGCGATAATGATAGAATTATGGAGAAGCGCAGGTATGATTTCAAGCGCGCTCTAGAAGAGATAAGGAACATCCATGGGCGGGGTACCGAGCTGGTGTCCGTCTACGTGCCCCCGGACAAGCAGATATCCGATGTGGCCAACTACCTAAGGAACGAGTACTCACAATCACAGAACATCAAGAGCAAGAGGACCAACAAGGCCGTCACCGGGGCCATCGAGTCCATACTCGCACGTCTGAAGTACTTCAAGACCCCTCCCGAGAACGGTGTGATCTTCTTCGTGGGGGAGGCGCCGACCGCAGGCGATCAGACCCGGCAGGTGCAGTTCGTGCTGGAGCCCCCTGAGCCGATCACCTCCTTCTTGTACCGCTGCGACTCCGAGTTCTACACCGAGAAGCTCTGGGATATGCTCGACGAGAAGTCCACCTTCGGCCTCCTGGTCATCGACCGTTCGGAGTCCACCATCGGGCTGCTGAAGGGCAAGAGGGTCATACCGGTGAAGAACATCCAATCGCTTGTCCCGTCCAAGCACGGGCGCGGTGGTCAATCGGCCCTTCGTTTCGAGCGGCTCATAGAGATCGCTGCCCACGAGTTCTACAAGAAGACCGCGGAAACCGCCAACGAGGCGTTCCTGGCCCAGCCCGACCTGAAGGGCATTCTTATCGGCGGTCCCGGCCCCACCAAGGAGTACTTCGTGAAGGAGGAATACCTCCACCATGAGCTGAGGAAGAAAATCATCGATACTTTCGATACTGGCTACACCGACGAATACGGACTGAAGGAGCTGGTGGAGAAGGCCAAGGACTCGCTCGCAGACCTGGACCTGATGCGCGAGAAGCAGCTGATGCAGAGCCTGCTGGAAGAGATAAGGAAGTCCGATGGCGGTCTTGCATCCTATGGTGAGGAGCAGGTGCGTCACGCCCTGGCCCTGGGAGCAGTGGACACTCTACTTTTATCCGAGGGGCTGAGGAAGCTGCGGGTGACCATGAAGTGCCCCCAGTGCGGATGGTCTGGCGAGGTCACCGTGGACAAGGTGGAGGACGCCAAGTGCCCCACCTGCCCCGAGGCGACACCCGTCATCGAGAGCTCGGTCGACTTCGTGGACGCGTTCTACGAGGACGCTTCCAAGGTTGGTACCAAGGTGGAACTGCTATCTGTCGACTCCGAGGAGGGGGAGCTGCTGCTCAAGGCCTTCGGAGGCATCGCGGCCATCCTTCGATATGGGATCGGGGGTATGTGATGGACCCACTGGAGCCGTTCCGGGAAGAGGTACGTATCGCTGCCCAGAGGGCGTTCGCCCATATGGGTGCGGACGTGAGCTTCGAGATAGAGGTGCCGTCGACCGGTATCGCCGATTTCGCGGTGCCCTGCTTCTCCCTGGCCAAGAAGCTGCGGAAGGCGCCACCGATGATAGCCGAGGAGGCCGCCGCGCTCATTCCCCCATTGGACCGGGTATCCAAGGTGTGGGCGGACAATGGCTACCTCAACTTCCAGCTCAACGACGGCAAGCTTAGCGTCAGCACACTGGAGGCCATAGAGGCGATGCAGGGCAGCTACGGTCGCGGGGACCCGGAGAGGAAGAAGGTGCTCCTGGAGCATACCTCGGTGAACCCCACCGGACCCATACACGTGGGGAGGGCCCGCAACCCCATAATCGGGGACACGCTGGCCAGGTGCATGCGGGCCTACGGCTACGATGTCACCACAGAGTACTACGTCAACGACGTGGGAAAGCAGGTGGTCATGCTTACCTGGGGCCTGGAGAACATTCCCGCAGAGGATGTCCCTGAGGTAGCTGGCGACAAGCCAGATCACCGCCTGGTGGTCTACTATCAGAAGGCCAACAGGATGATGGAATCGGACCCTGAGGTGGAGAGGCAGGTGGGGCAGATGCTGCGCCGCTTCGAGGACGGGGACGAGGAGGTCATGGGCAAGGTCCGCAGGACCGCCAAGCTGATGCTGGACGGCATCATCGAGAGCCTGCTCTCCATCAACGTCATCATAGACCAGTTCACCTGGGAATCACAGTTCATCAAGGACGGCTCGGCCCACCGCGTGGTCGCAGAGCTGAAGCGCTCCGAGCACTGCTCCGAGGAGAAGGGCGCCTGCTACCTGGAGCTTAAGCCGTTCGGTATTCACGGGAAGGAGACCCGGTTCTTCTTCACCAGGGCCGATGGCACCACCCTCTATACCACCCGGGACATGGCCTATCACCTTGACAAGTTCAAGCGCGCGGACCGCATCATCAACATCCTGGGGGAGGACCAGAAGCTGGGGCAGGCGCAGCTGGCCATTGCCCTGAAGCTCTTGGACCAGGACCGCGCCCCTGAGTGCGTGTTCTACTCCTTCGTCTCCCTGCCCGAGGGGCGGATGTCCACCCGCAAGGGAACGGTGGTGTATCTCGACGATCTCATCGAGGAGGCCGAGGAGCGTGCCCTGGAGGAGGTCAGGAAGAGGCGGACGGACCTCTCGGAGGAGCGCATGCGCGAGATCGCCAAGGCCATCGGCCGGGGGGCGGTGCGCTACAACATCGTGCGCGTGCAGCCCGAGAAGCCCCTGGTCTTCAAGTGGGAGGACGCTCTTAACTTCGAGGGCAACAGCGCTCCGTTCGTGCAGTACGCTCATGCCCGCGCCTGCAGCATCCAAAGGAAGGCCGGTGTCAGCGAGGGAGCGTACGATCCGGCGACACTCACCAACGAGTACGAGCTGAGGCTCGTCCGCGTCCTCGCCCGCTACCCCTCCGTGATCAGGGAGGCGGGGGAGAAGGCGCGTATCCAGTTGCTGCCCGCCTTCGGCCACGAGCTGGCCGCTGCTTTCAACCAGTTCTATACCTATGTCCCGGTGCTGAAGGGCGAGGAGAACAGGGAGGCCCGCCTGGCCCTGGTCAACGCCACCCGCATCGTGCTGGCCAATGTCCTCAACACCCTTGGTTTGAGCGCTCCAGAGGAGATGTGAGATGAAGATAGTGCCCCTGACCGATGAGGACCGAGTGTCGGTACGCATGCTGGAGCTGGCATGCGTGCGGGAGTACATCGAGGGGCCCATGGGCATGAAGTGGGACGACTTATCCCAGGAGGTCAGGCAGAAGCTGGGGGCATCGGCCAGCGGATCGTTCTCGTTCTACCGTGACCAAGGGCTCAGCTTCATCGCCAAAGAGGGGGACAGGGTCGTGGGGTTCGTGTTCGGCCAGATGGTCCAGTGGATAGACGGCATAGAGAAGGCGGTGTGGCTGGAGAACATCGGGGTGGACAAGGAGTTCCGCCGGATGGGCATCGGCTACATGCTCTTGCGCCACCTGGCACTGGAGGGCAAGAAGAAGGGGGCCCAGGTCGTCCACAGCTCGGTGGCCCCGAACAACGTCAGCTCGCTCCTCCTGCACAAGAAGATGGGCTTCCTGGCCGAGGACAGGAAGATTGCTTACCTGGACCTGGATAAGTACGTCTAGCGCAGATATGTGTGCTCGTCCCGGCCGTACTTCGTGGCCACAAGCTCGTCCACGTCCTTGACCTCGCTTGAGGTCAGCGTCCCCCTCTCGATGGAGCATCCCAGCGCTCTCGAGAACCCCCGGACCACCGCCTTTTTCACCGCATCCATGGACGGCACAGGCTCTATAAGCTCGGACAATGAGACCATGGATGCGCGGACGCGCTTGCTCGAGCGCAGGACGGCGAACATCCTATCATAGTCGACGCTCACCAGAAGTGTGCCATGCTGCAGGACCGCGCAGCCCCTGCGCATCTGAGCGCTCCCGGAGATCTTGCGGCCGTCGACCAGGATATCGTTCACAGGCCTGTAATCAGCCCTCACCCCCAGCTCCTCCAGGCCCAGCACCAGACCCTGGCAGAGCATGCGGAAGGTCGTTTGGGGGTCCTCGGGGACAGAGCGGCGGTCCATGATCACGGAGTAGATAAGCTGTCCTGGATCAGTGTAGATGGCGCTGCCGCCGCTCGCCCGCCGCACCGTTTTCACCCCCAGCCTCTCCATGGCTCCCTTGTCCAGGCACGTACTCGTCCTTTCAAAATAGCCCAGGGAGACCGTGGGACGGTCCCTGCGGTACAGATGGAGCGTATCGGGTACCGAACCCCTGTCCCTCGCCAGGAGGATGGCCTCGTCGATGGCCGCAGAGCGCTCCGGGCTCACCAGGTCCGAGTCCACGAGACGAAAGTGCATGGGACCGTTCCGCTCAGGTCACGATCTCCTTGAGGCGCCCTTCCTCCACGGCTCTCCTCACCTCCATGGCCAGCCTGCGCCCGGTGGACATGTTCTTGCGCCACAGGGAGTTGCCGTAGGCGTGCCCCACGTTCATGTGGACGTTGGTCCCGCCGCCTATGCGCGGCGCCACATCGTAGATGAAGAAGTTGAGGTCCTTGTCCACGCAGGTCTGTAGGCAGAACGGTCCGATGATGCCGGGGGATAACAGCTCCTTGGTCGCCTGGACATACTTCTCTGCAAGCTCGAAGGCCTTCTCCAGCAGGCTCTCCCGCAGGGTAGCGGAGTTGTGGCCGCAGACAGTGTACTCGGGCACCCTCTGCGCTTCGTTCAGGGTGATCTGCTGGGCAGCGGGTATCCGCACGTGGCCGTCTAGGGAGCTCTCGAACCTCCAGTCCACCCCTATCAGCTCCACCCTATCCCCGCGCTTCTCCAGCGGCGAGTAGAAGAAGTCCAGGTTGAACACGGGGCCTATGATGTACTCCTCCACCCTCGCGCTCTCGAGGGTCTCGCGGTCGATTACCCCCTGCTTGATCAGCTGCTCCGATTTCTGAACGTACTCATCGTATGTCGCGCAGGTGAAGAAGCCCCTTTCCAGCTTCTTCTTGGCATGATGGAGCTTCACGATGCTGAGGGAGTCGATGTCCTGGGGGTCAGCGATCTTCCGGGGGTAGGGCATGCCCGCCTGGTCGAGGAGCCAGTAGTAGTCCCGGGGCCCGCCCCGGTCCTCGCTGCGTAGGAGGTTCCGCGATCCCACGAGGGGCACCAGGAAGTCGTTCTCCACCGAATCGATGGAGCAGTAGGAGGTGAAGGAGCGGTTGGGCACGAAGAGGACGCTGCGGCTCCGGAGGTCCGACATGATGTCCGGTCTCAGGATGTCCTTGAACTTCGGCAGCAGCATGACCTCGTCCACCATCCCCCGGGTCACCTTGTCCTTCTTGTCACGGTACGCCTTGAAGTAGCGGGAATAAGGCGCATCCCTTCCCTCCTGGCATACCGCCAGGGTATGGAAGCCCTCCTCCACCGCGCCGTCGCAGGTGTCGAGCGCGGAGTGGGAGCCGATGACGCCTATCATTGCATTGCTGGGATCATAGTCCTCAAGGACCTCGTGGATAGCCTTACGGTCGATCATGGACCCTCGCCTTATAACCCGAACGTGGTGGAGAGTATAAGCCTGTCGGGAACTCCTGAAAGGGATTTTCAGAATGGCTGCCGATCAGCTCACGGACAGCCCCATGATGACAATGAAGACCATGAGCGCCACCGCCCCGACCGAGTCTATGGCCGAGGAGGTCAATGGTATGGAATGGTCGTCGGGGTCGAGGGAGAAGCGGTACGTCAGCACGGCCACATAGTAGGCGATGATGTTGAGCACCGAAACCGTCACCAAACCTGCGGTCAGCGACAGGAACACCATCTCCCACAGGGGTGGGGAGGCCAGCCCCAGGAGCAGTCCCACGGCATAGGAAGATATGCCCAGGAGGGTGAACACCCACAGAGCGAAGATGTAAATGATGGCGAAGTTCTCCATGGCCACCCTTCCCGGGGCCTTCCCTGGCTCCAGGATACCCATGTGCAGCAGGGAGGCGAAGCGGGATGTGAGGATGCCACCCAGGGCATTGGCGTCCTCCAGGAAGGGAGGTATCAGGACCAGCAGTACTGGTAAGGCCACCAAGGCCTCCAGCTGTTGCTCTATGGTCACCCCCGCGATGATGTCCAGCAGTATGCACACGGTGAGCACGGGGGCGCTATGCACGAAGATGCGCCTCATCTCCGCTGCCCCCTTGGACACGGCCATCCCCACCAGCACGATGGTGACGAGGATGAACATTATCGAGAACAGGAGGATGGTGATGTCCGGGGAATTGAGAACGATTATCGCCGAAAGGAACAGCATGGGCAGGGTGACTATGTCCCCGGCTGCTGTGATCAGGGGGGCGGATATGTTGTCGATGTCCCAGTTGCGACGGAACCCGATGCCCGCCACGATGATGTTGATGAGGATGAGGACCAGGCCGGCAAGCATGCCGCCCAGGACCGATATGAAGACCAGTTTCTCCACGGACATGGACTCCAGGCCTAGCAGGAAGCAGGTGGCGTTGGCGAGGACGCCCATGAGGACGGACATGACCAGGGTGAGAAGCAAAGAGGACTCCATGTTCGATCGGAGGATGCTCCCCTTGCGGAAGGAGACCTCAAAGGTGCCGATGTGCATCGCTGTG
>MVRB01000215.1 GCA_002067635.1 Methanomassiliicoccales archaeon PtaU1.Bin030
ACCGCCTCCGTTCTGCCCCAGGACGGAGGAGAATCTCCAGATGTTACCTATTCCAACAGCGGAGCCGATGGCGGCAAGGATAAAGGTTAGACCGGACGACCACTTCTCTGCCAATTAACGCCCTCCTAGGGTAGCTGGTATAGTTGGGATTATTTGTTATTTAATAAATGGTATGAACAGCTGAAAAGGCCGATGCCTACATATTGTCATAACCACTCATCTTTCGGCGCATTTTTTCAGCTAGGTAGCGATGGATGCTGGTTATAGCAATTGTCAATAGGACATGACCTCTTCGCATACCATCATCCGGCCTTTGTACTGAAAACTTGCAACGATGGATGGTGTCGCACTCGTCGCTCTTCGACCACTTGGATGGATGATGAAAAAAGCCAGCTCTTAGCTCACTCGAAGAGGTCCTTTCCCTTATGAAAAAGCTCCAAGCTGACCAGCTCACCCACCAGCCTGCCCTCGTCATCCACCACGGGCAGCGAGTCCCATCGGTTCTTGATCATGATGTTAAGGGCATCGGTGATCCTGGTCTCCCTTTTCACAGAGCTGACCTTACGCATAGCGCTGTCTATGTCGTCCTTAAGCGTATCGCGCATGAAACGAAGGAAGGACAGGGTGCTTGCACCCATCACCCCTACCTTGTACCCGATCATTTCAAGCACGGCCGCCGTGGTGACGGCACCGACGAGCTTCATATCATCGTCCACAACATAGACGACATGGGAGGTTGGGTTCCGGAGCATCTCCTCTATGGCATCCCTTATCTTGGTCCCCTGTCTGATCACCACCGGCTCCTGAACGAGGATTTCGTAGACATCTCCGACCAGAGTTTCCTGAAAGCTCTTCTCGATATCGACCATGTGATACTCAATTAGAGCCGCTTGTTAAAGACATCTTTTGCTGCTGACTGGAGGCAGGGCCTTCCTTTTAAGGTATATGGCCATGCTGACTCTCACACGTGCTCGACCGCGAGAAGGATGTCTGCCAACACAATGAAGGGAATAAATGCCAACGGCCGTTAAGGCCGAACTTTTTACCTTCTCCCCCTCACTCTTCTCGATGTTCGCCGGTTCTGTTGATCATATACCATGGGTCCGCCCTGCGATCAACGTCACCGCCGGAGGAGCGGCCCGATGCGCTCGGAGGTCAGCATCCCCAGCACCCCGTCCTCCATATCAATTACTGGCAGGGCCGTGATCTTATGCTCATCAATCTTCATTATGATCTCCTCTATCGGCTCGTCCGGGAGGTGGTTATGACCGGACCGGAGGTTATGTCCTTTAGTTCGGTGAATCGCCTGGCCACCGCCTTCGCGATATCCCAGGAGGTCTCGATACCCATCAGAGCGCCCTCGCCCGAGACCACGGGCAGGTGGTTCAGCTCGTACACGATCATCAGCTCGGCGATCCTCTCCGCAGTGGTGTCCTGGGGGCCCCTTGTAAACTCACTCCTCGCTGGCGAACAGGTCGGTGCTGAGGTACCTCTCCCCGAAGTCCGGGGCGAGGGTCACCACCTTCTTTCCCTTCCCGAGCTCCTTGGCCAGCTGCAGCGCGGCGAACACCGCAGCGCCGGAGGAGGGGCCGACGAAGATACCTTCCTTCCTGGCAAGCTCGCGGGCGGTAGCCTTGGCGTCCTCGTCCCGCACCGGAACGATGCGGTCGATCTGATTTACGTCGAGCACCGAGGGAACGAACCCGGCACCGATACCCTGGATAGTATGAGGGCCAGGTTGTCCACCGGACAGCACTGGGGACCCTGCTGGCTCCACCGCCACAAGGAGGGCCCTGCTGCCAGCCTCCTTAAGCCTCCTCCCTACTCCAGTGATCGTACCGCCAGTGCCGACCCCGGCTACGAAAGCGTCCAGGTCGGGCAGATCCTGCAGTATCTCCGGTCCCGTCGTCTCATAGTGGACGCTCGGGTTGGCGGGATTGTCGAACTGCTGGGGCATGAAGCTGTGGGGCCTCTCGGCGGCGATTCTCCTGGCAGCCTCTATCGCTGCCTTCATGCCACCTGCCTTGGGGGTGAGCACGAGCTCCGCCCCCATCGCCCTTAACAGCTTCCTGCGCTCCAGGGACATGCTCTCCGGCATCGTCAGGATCAGCCCGTAGCCCTTGACCGCGCACACCATGGCCAGGCCGATGCCGGTGTTCCCTGATGTGGGCTCCACCAGCACGATGTCCGTGCCTGGACTCAATTTACCGTCATTTTCAGCCTTTTCGATCATAGCCAAAGCTATTCGGTCCTTTACCGACCGCATGGGGTTTACGGACTCCAGCTTGACGTACACCTCGGAATCACCTGCGGCTGGTAGCTTGTTCAGCCTTACCAGAGGCGTTCTTCCGATGGTTTCCAGTATGGTATTGTATTTCATGATATCCATTTCCTAGAGTGTTCGTTCGATCATTCGAAGACATTTCTCAGATATCTATCGCGGTAGCCTCCGACCAGTGATCGGAAGTATCACATTAGCATAGAAATGAACAGGGAAGAAAGAGATTTTCTGGAGGTTTCAGTCTTGAGGTCCTCAGCAGGTCCGATCGCTATGCTTTTGCAGCTCGATGCTCTTGAACCAACCCTCTGCGCCGATTTATTCACACCTTCACTTCCAGTTAGGGCGAGCACACCTGCACGTCACGCTCGGTAATTACTGTAACAATTGTTAATTCATATAAAATTATTTATGTAGTTGATCTTGAACAGAATTTATGAAGGGCGGAAATAGCTGATGAAGCCAAGGACCAGTGAAGGCCCAAGGTGATCATAGTACGGAAAGAAATGTAGATCGTCATGAGAGGGTCGATAAACTCAGCATTCGCTCTGCGAATGGATTCCATTAACTCACAGATCGTTCTTCGGAATATTCTCGTTCGGGAACATAAGTAAATATTGGAGCACTGGTAAATACATACAGTTGAGGTAAATTGCCTTTGTGTTCTGGATTCGTAAAGATGTTGACAAAACAATTGTTGCTGAAATTGAACACGGTTGCTTTACCTCCGTTCCAATAAGAGGGGGGGGGAGAGGTCGAAGAAAGCATCGCATCGTTCGATCGAAGGATGACGATGAAAATTTTTCATTGAGGTTCTAGAGGGGGTTTCCATATGAAGGACGTGATAGTGGTCGGAAGCGGGTTCGGGGGACTCGCGCAGGCAGCACTACTGGCCAAGGATGGCCACAAGGTAAGGGTTTTCGAGAAGAACGAGCAGCCAGGAGGCCGAGCGAGCGTTTACTCGGAGAAGGGATACACCTTCGACATGGGCCCGTCCTGGTACCTCATGCCGGACGTCTTCGAGCGTTACTTCCAGGAGTTCGGGAAAAGGCCCTCTGAGCTGTTCGACCTTGTGCGCCTGGACCCATCCTACAGGATATTCTTTGGGGACCGGAAGCAGGTCGACATTTCCTCGGAGCTGGAGGCCAACTATGCGCTCTTCGACACCCTGGAGGAGGGCGGGGGCGACAAGCTGCGAAAGTATCTGGACGAGTCAAGGGAAAAGTATGAAGTGGCGATAAAGGAGCTTCTCTATAGGGACTATAACAAGCTCACGGACTTCCTCGACCGACGGCTTCTCGCCCAGGGACGGAAGCTGCACCTCTTCGAGAACCTGGACTCCTTCGTCAACAAGCATTTCAAGAGCGATGAGGCGAAGAAGATAGTGGAGTACTCGGTAGGTTTCCTCGGGGGGTCGCCCAAGAACACACCCTCTTTCTACCACATCATGTCTCACATAGACTTCAACCTCGGCGTGTGGTATCCACGTGGAGGGATGAGGGAGATCGTGGCCAAGATGGTCGGTCTTTGCAAGGATATGGGTGTGGAGCTCAGGTACAACGAGCCGGTGACGAAGCTGGAGTTCGAAGGCCGGAAGGTGAGAAGGGTGGTGACACCCCAGGGTTCATACTCCGCGGACATCGTGGTGATGAACGCCGACTACGCTCACTCCGAGCTGGAACTGGTGGACCCTAAGCACCGCAGCTACAGTGAAAGATACTGGGAGAATAGGGTCCTCGCCCCCTCTGCGATGGTAGCCTATCTCGGTATCAGGAGGAAGGTGGAGCAGCTGGTCCATCATAACCTGTTCCTCGATGAGGATTGGGCCAATGGCTTCGATGCCATCTTCGATCGTAACAATCACAAATGGCCAGATTCCCCGTCCTACTACGTTAATGTGCCCTCGCGCACCGATCCGACCGCCGCGCCGGAGGGGTGCGACACCCTCTTCGTGCTCATTCCCCTGTCCACGGGGCTTGAGGACACACCAGAGCAAAGGGAGGCGTTCTACGACAGGATCATGGACGATCTGGAGCGCAAGTTAGGCACCGACATTAGATCCGATATCGAGGTCAAGCGCATCTTCGCCCTCGGCGACTTCAAGGAGCGTTACAACGCCTACGAGGGTACCGCCCTTGGCCTCAGCCACACTCTCGGTCAGACCGCGCTTTTCCGTCCGGTCCACCGCAGCAAGAAGGTGGACAACCTCTACTACACCGGCCACTATTGCCATCCGGGCATCGGCGTCCCCATGGTGCTCATATCGTCACAGATCGTGAGGGACCTGATAGCCAAGGGCACCAAGGAGGCGTGACATGGTGGACGAGAGGCTCCGCTCCATATTCAAGGAGGGCAGCAAGACCTACTACAACTCCACCATCTTCTTCCGCCGTGAGGTCAAAGAGGACGTGTTCAAGCTCTACGCGTTCGTCAGGGTGGCCGACGACCTTGTTGACGCGATACCCCAGAGGGTCGAGGAGTTCTACCGCTTCAGGGAGAGGTTCAACGCTGCCCTGGAGGGTGAGGAGGTCGATGATATCGTCATCACCTCCTTTGTCGAGCTGTACCGCCGCAAGGGGTTCCGGCAGGAGTGGGTGGACGCCTTCCTGCGCTCCATGGAGATGGATCTGGGCACTCGCTCCTACCGGACCATGAACGACCTGCAGGTCTACCTCTACGGCTCCGCGGAGGTGGTCGGGCTGATGATGGCCCGGATCATGGACCTTCCGGAGGCCTCATACCCCTACGCCCGGCACCTGGGGAGGGCGATGCAGTACATCAACTTCATCCGGGACATCCAGGAGGACAACAGGCTGGGCCGTTCATACTTTCCTCAG
>MVRB01000216.1 GCA_002067635.1 Methanomassiliicoccales archaeon PtaU1.Bin030
GCAAGCGTCCACGACACCGCGCTGTTGGCCCAGGGGTTCATCCGGGGATCGCCTGCGCTGAGCACAGCCCGGTCGTGATTCCCCTGTATCGATATGATCGACCGCTCCCGGAAGAGAGATATGGTCTCGTTGGGGAAGGGGTAATAGCCGACAACGTCCCCCGCGGAGAGGATCTCTCCCACATCCCGACCCCCCATGTCCTCCAGGACTGCCCGCAGGGCAATGAGGTTGGCATGGACATCGGATATCAGCGCTATCTTCACGGACGTTACCTATCCAGCATCACTATTTGAGAGTGGCGCTCAGTGAATCTTCTTAAGCCCCCGCCGGAGCACGTCAGGGATGCACTCGATGACATCGGTGGCCATCAGGCTGTAGCCTATCTTGTCAGATGCAAGGTCGCCGGCAGCCCCGTTGATGTATGCAGCTATGCGTGCGGCATTGAACGGCGAGACGTGCTTCGTCAGAAGCGCCCCCACCTCACCGGCAAGGACGTCTCCGGTCCCTCCGACGCTCATGCCCGCGTTCCCTGTCCTATTGAGCTTGGTCCACGATCCATCGGAGACAACATCTATCATCCCCTTCACCAGAAGGACGACGCCCAGTTCTCTGGCGGCCTCGGTCACGTCCAGCTGCCGGGCGTCGATGTCCTTGGGGAGCGTGCGTCCCATGAGCACGGCGTACTCTCGTGCATGAGGCGTAATGACGCACCGCTTGCCTTCCAGCACCGTGACGTCCCGGGAAATGGCCATAATGGCGTCAGCATCGATGACCAAGGGGATCTCACAGTCCTCCACGATCTTTCGCACCGCCTCCTGGGTCGAGGGACCACGTCCCAGGCCGGGGCCGATGAGCAGGGCGTCAGAGGCCTTCACAAGCTCCATGATGCAAGGTACGTCGCTGAGGTTGAGGACATCGCCGCTCAAGCGGTGGACCACGAGGTTCGGTGAGTACGAGGCGATGGGAGCATACGACATCCACGGGGTGGCGATGTTGACCAGGTCCACGCCCATGCGGTAAGCGGCCAGCCCCGCGAGTGCCGGGGCCCCGGTGAACGGACCTCCGCCGACGATTAGAAGCCTTCCGCTCTCGCCTTTGTGCGAGTCCGGCCTGCGCACGGGATAGTATATCAGCTCCCCCGGCCCTATGAACCGCTTGGCATCTGCAGGAATACCAATGTCCTGCAGCACGATCCTGCCGGAGTTATCCTCATTCATCCCTTCCTTGATGCCCGTGAACGTGACCGTGAGGTCGGGCTTCACCTGGATGTCCGTTCCCAGACCCGAGGGGACGTCGATGGAGACCACATACGTACCCGAGTCGTTGATCCGGTTGATGAGCGTACGGTACGGCTCCCTTACCTCCTTGATGGTCCCGGTGCCCAACAGGGCATCGACCACGATGTCGAAGTTGGAGAAGTTGACCCCGACCGAGGACGAAGAGATATGCTTCACCTTCTCGAAGGCCCTTTTGGCCGCATCCGTCCTGATCTCCGCAGGAGGGTTGGCGAGCAGGACCGTCACGTCATTGTGTCGCATGAGGTTCCTCGCGGTCACGAACCCATCTCCGGCGTTGTTGCCCACTCCGCACACGACAGCGATCTTCTTGCCCGTGCCCAGCTCGTTCATTATCGTCTCGGCCACAGCCTCGCCGGCGTTCTCCATGAGCGCGTCGATAGGGACCCCCAGGTGCTCCGAGTTGATGTCGAGCACCCGAACCTCCAGAAAGGGGAGCATGACCTCGAGTATGAAATTGATGGAGTTAAATTCTTTTTGTCCATGACGAGGAAGAACAGCAGCACCAGGTCTCTCTAGGAACTGCGTGAACGGTCGTGTTACGTATTTCCCAGAGCTGCAGGAGGGCTAGCATTTAATACTGGGATTTCATTCAAAAAAACAGGATTAGTGAGCTGCAATTGAGCGATATAAAGAGGATAGTTTTGGACGTGCTGAAGCCACATCACCCCTCCATAGTGGAGCTTTCCCAGCGCCTGAGCGTGCTGCAGGGAACCTCTGGGGTGAACATATCCATCGTCGAAGTGGACCAGGACACCGAGACCGTCAAGATAACCATCGAGGGGAACGCCATCATCTTCGATGATGTCGAGACAGCCATAACCGAGGCTGGGGCGGTCATACACTCTGTGGACAGTGTTTCCGCAGGGAAGAGGCTGGTGGAAGAGGTGGAGACATTTCAGGATCGCTGATATCTCCCCTCTTCGACAGATCGCTGAGCGGGCCAGGTATAGGGGATGGCAATGGCGCCATCCACGGTCCCGCGCTCCCGGCCGGCGTTCTCTCATTCTTTCTATACCATACACTGAGTTCTCAAGAATCTAGACTGGCCTTGTGAGGTCCGCACCAGCATTGGCCAGATTCCATCGGAGGGTTTAGGAGCGAGGAACGGACCGCAGCTGCTCTGCCACTCGCGGCAGGAGCTGGGATTTGGGCATGGTGTTCTCTACCAGAAGCATTCCCTGCTTGTTCCACCATGCGCCCGGATAGGACTTGCCCTCCTCTATCTTCCATTGGAGCCCCAGCCTCTCCACGGCCTTTATGATCATGGCCATGGAGGGTTCCTGGATGGCCAGGGCCTTCACGACCCGACGGCCCTGTGACCTTGTTCGTGAGATGTCAAAATACTCCGGCCACAGCACCCAGGCTTTGTCAGCATCGAAGGCCATGGTCGGTCATTCTCCGTGA